>JBMCTR010000209.1:0-4311 GCA_048622955.1 Actinomycetota bacterium | reverse complement strand
ACGTCCTGCGGCTTGGCGCCCGCCCGGTCGGCGCACTTGGCGAGCACGTCGTCGAGCAGCGGGTCGTTGACGCGCGTGTCGTCCCGGACGACCAGCCGGCCCTTCTTGACCTGCTCACCCTCGCCCGCGACGTCGACCCGCCCGTCCATGGCGAGCTCGACGACGCACGCGCCGGCCAGCGCGAGGTTCAGGGCGGTTCCATCGACCTCGAACTTGCCGTCCTGGTCGTCCGTGAGCAGCAGCAGCAGATCCTCGGCGATGAGCATTCGGCGTAGCCTAGCTGCCACAAGGCTGATCAGGAACGGGTGGTGGGATCCAGATCGGCCGCGGTGTGGTGCGGGACCTGGGTCTGCCCCAGCCTCCCGGCCTGGAAGTCCTGGACGGCCTGGATGATCTCCTCCCGGGTGTTCATGACGAAGGGCCCGTAGCGGGAGACCGGCTCCCGGATCGGCAGCCCGCCCAGGACGAGGACGTCCCATCCGTGCGCCGCTGCCTGCGGCTGCACGTCGGCGGCGCGCAGCGTCACGGCCCGGCCCGGCCCGAAGACCGCGAGTTGGCCCTCGTCCAGCGGCTGACCGTCGGGGCCCGCGTACCCGCGACCCGACAGCACGTAGCCCAGCGCGTTGAAATCCGCAGACCACGGCAGGTCCAGCCGGGCGCCCGGGGAGACGGTCGCGTGCAGGTAGGTGATCGGCGTGTACGTGACCCCTGGACCCTGGTGCTCGCCCAGCGAGCCGGCAATCAGCCGGACGAGCGTCCCGCCGTCCGAGCTGGAGATCAGCTTCACGTCGCCCGGATTAATGTCCTGGTAGCGCGGGGGTGTCCACTTCTGCGCCGCCGGGAGGTTCACCCACAGCTGCACCCCGTGGAACAGGCCGCCCTTCGCGACGAACTCCTGCGGCGGCAACTCACTGTGCAGGATGCCCGAGCCCGCGGTCATCCACTGCGTCGCGCCGTCGGTCAGCAGCCCGCCGCCGCCGGTGGAGTCCTGATGCTCGAACGCGCCGTCGAGCATGTACGTCACGGTCTCGAACCCGCGGTGCGGATGCCACGGCGCGCCCTTGGCCTCGCCCGGCCCGTATTCCACTGCTCCCATGTGGTCGAGCAGCAGGAACGGGTCGGCCAGCGCGAGGTCCGTGCCCGGGAACGGGCGGCGTACCTCGAAACCCTCGCCTTCCAGCTGGCGGTGCGCGGTCACGATCCGGTGGACGGGTCGCCATCCGGTCGCGGCCTCCGGCATCGCGGCGAGCCGTGGCAGGGTCAGCGTGTCGGCCGTGACGGCGGGCATGGCGGCCTCCTCGAGTGCGATACCGGACACCGTTGACACGTCAAGCATCTCTCAGGCTACCCGCGCCCGGGTTCGGCCTCAACGGTCGCGGGACCACGGGTGCTGACAGGGTGGCTACGCCGTGCGTCGCCGGCGGACGGGGTAGCCGTACCGGCCGAGCAGCGGCAGCGCCGGGAAGGTCGCGAGGGCGGCGTCGCGAGGGGAGAGCTCCGCACCGCGGTCCCGCCTGATCTCCACCGGACCGGTGGCGTAGCGCGAGGGGTTGCCGGCGACGAGGTGGGACGGCGTCAGGACGGCGACCCGCCCGTCGACCGGTGACGTCGCCGGATCCAGGCCGACGAAGCGTGCGACCCAGTCGACGGCGGCTTCCGGGTCGGCGGTGAAGTCCTCGTACCGCAGCCGCAGCGCGCGTTCGCGCCCGACCGCCGCGGCCAGCGGCCCGTCGATCATGGAGTTCCACAGCGACCAGATCGCGGAGCTCCCGGCGGGGCTGAACTGCCGGAACGTGGAATCGGTCCCGTCGACGGTGTCGTCCAGCGCTTTCGGGCTCGCCCAGGCCGCCGCCACCGGCCGCGGATCGCGCACCAGGTGAAGCACGTACAGCTCCACGTCGGAATGCCGGGCGAGGTAGAGGGCGTCGAGCGGGTACCCGGAACTGTCGATGACTACGTCCGCACCGGTGGCGGTCCCGACCGCGCGGTAGGCGGCCGCGTAGGTGGCGACGTACCGCTGAAGCCGCTCGCCGATGCCGCGTCCCGCGGCCAGCCGGAGCCAGGCGGCCGGGTAGTCCCTGGTACGCAGGCTGGTGCTCTGGACCTCCGCCATCTCCGCGCCGGTCAGCGAAAACGCCGCAGAGGAGATCACGTTCTCCCACACGGGGCAGGTCGGCACCGGCTTCCGGCAGCCGCACAGCCGCTCCTCGAGCATTCCGCGCGCCCACAGGGAGCGCAGCTCTCCCGCGGCGAAGGCGCCGGGGAACTGGCCCATGATCGCGGCCAGCAGGGTGCTCCCACTGCGGCCCCAGCCGGCAAGGTAGAGAACGCGCATGGTCCTTCCTACCTCACGCGGCGCGCGTTAAGCCCGCCGGATGAACGAACGGGCCGAGCGTGAAGAGCTACAGGAAGATCAACTCGCGGCTGCCAACACGCGCGGCTTATTGTCCGGTTTGTCACGGTTCGATCCTCGGCCACATGATGATCTTCCTGTAGTTCTTCACGCCCGTTCCGGGTAAGCGCTCCACGAGCACGCTGCGGCTACGCGTCGCGGGTCTGGAACAGGTACCACGCGACCGCGAGGACGACCGCGATCCACAGCGCGAACACGCCGCCCGAGGCCCACCGGTCGAACAGGTCGAAGTCAGGGGCCTGCGGACCGGCCTGGAACTCCTGTGTCGCGATAAGCCGCTGTCCGGCGAGGAACGGCAGGAACTTCACGACCGGGACGAGCCAGTCGAGCGCCGGCAGGAAAGCGAGCCCAGTGATGACCTGCTCCACCACGAGCGGCGTCACCAAGAGCACGACGATCGCGGACGGCACTCCGCGGAACAGCTGGGCAAGTGCGATGCCGAGCAGGGCGTAGAGCAGCACCATCACGACGTAGCCGGGGATGACCTCGTTGAGCGGGCTGCTGCCCAGCTCTGGCACTTCGCCCCAGAACACGGTCCCGATGGCGAGATTGAGCGCGAGTGAGATCACGACCACGGCGAGCGTGAACGCGAGCACGATGACGATCTTCGCGGTCAGCAGGGTGGACCGCTGTGGCAATGCGGTCAGCGTCGGCTGGATGAGCCCGTACCGGTACTCGTGCCCGACCGCCAGAACGCCGATGATCGCCATGAAGATCGGGATGAACGTGGCGAAGTCGCCGCCGCCGAGCAGGACGAACGCGACGGTCTGCGACGTGACGGGGTCGTCGCGGCCCACGAAGGCGATGATGAAGGCGATGCCGGCGGTGACCAGCAGCCCGAGGCCCGCAAGCCAGTAGGTGGACCGCAGCGTGCGAAGCCGCACCCACTCGTAGCGCAGCGCGTCGCTCATGCCGTGCCCCCTTCGGCCTTGGTGCTCGGAGATTCGCCGCCCGGCAACTCCCCGAGCACCTCCGCCACGTCGTGCAGGACGTATTCCTCCGAAGCGCCGGTGGCTGAGATGAACGCCTGTTCCAGGGACGCGGTATGCGTCGCCAGCTCGTGCAGCACGACGCCCTCACGGTGGGCCAATTCGCCGATCGCCGCCGTCTCCATTCCCGAGACCAGCAGCGAGCCGTCCTCCCTGGCGTCGACCTCGGCGCCTTCGCGGCGCAGGATCTCGGTGAACCCCTCGGCGCCGGGAGAACGCACGACCACGTTCTGCTGGGTGAACTGCCGGACGAAGTCCTGCATGTCGCCGTTGTAGATCATCTTCCCGCGCCCGATGACGACCAGCTCGTCGGCCATCAGGGACATCTCGGCGAGCAGGTGGCTGGAGACGAAGACCGTCCGGCCCTGCGCCGCCAGCGACTTCAGCACGTCGCGCAGCCAGTGGATGCCGTGCGGGTCGAGGCCGTTGGCCGGCTCGTCCAGGATCAGCACCGCAGGGTCGCCGAGCAGCGCCTGCGCGAGGCCGAGCCGCTGGGACATGCCCAGGGAGAAGCCCTTCGGCTTCTTCTGCTTGACGTCCACGAGACCGACAAGCTCGATGACCTCGTCGACGCGCGAGTCGGGAATCCGGTTCGCGGCGGCGAGCATGCGCAGGTGGTTGCGGGCCGTGCGGGTCGGGTGAAAGGCGCGCGCCTCGAGGACGGCCCCGATCTCGTTCATCGGATTGTGGATGTCCCGGAACCTCCGGCCGTCGAACCGGGTCTCGCCAGCGCCGTGGTCGAGGTCGAGCATCAGCCGCATGGTCGTGGACTTCCCCGCGCCGTTCGGCCCGAGGAATCCGGTCACCACTCCCGGCCGGACTTCGAAGGACAGGTCGTCGACTGCGACGGTCTCGCCGAAGCGCTTGCGCAGCCCGCGAGCTGTGATCGTCAATGTGCCCCCAATGGAA
>JBMCTR010000208.1:0-4363 GCA_048622955.1 Actinomycetota bacterium | reverse complement strand
CGCCGAGTTGACCGACGAGCAGATCGACTGGGTCGTCGACGCCTACACCCGGGGTGCCGTCGCGGACGAGCAGATGGCGGCGCTGGCGATGGCCATCCTGCTCAACGGGATGTCGCGGCGGGAGGTCGCCCGCTGGACCTCCGCGATGGTGGACAGCGGCACCCGGCTCGCCTGGCCGGGCGTGGGACGCCCCACCACGGACAAGCACTCGACGGGCGGCGTCGGAGACAAGATCACACTGCCGCTGGCGCCCACGGTGGCGACGTGCGGGGCGGCCGTCCCGCAACTGTCGGGCAGAGGGCTCGGCCACACCGGCGGCACCCTCGACAAGCTGGAGTCCATCCCCGGCTTCCGGGCGGCGCTCACCCCGGAGGAGATGCTGTCGCAGTTGAAGTCCGTGGGCGCGATGGTATGCGCCGCCACGGACGATCTCGCTCCCGCCGACAAGAAGCTCTACGCGTTGCGCGACGTCACCGGCACCGTGGAGGCGATCCCGCTGATCGCCTCGTCGATCATGAGCAAGAAGATCGCGGAGGGCACCGGTGCGCTGGTGCTCGACGTGAAGGTCGGCTCGGGCGCGTTCATGAAGGACGCCGAGTCGGCCCGCGAACTCGCGCGCACGATGGTCGACCTCGGCACCGACGCCGGCGTGCGGACGGCCGCGCTGCTGACCAACATGCAGACGCCGCTCGGGCTGACCGCGGGCAACGCCCTCGAGGTCCGGGAGGCCGTCGAGGTGCTGTCCGGCGGCGGCCCGGAGGACGTGGTGGAGCTCACGGTCACCCTGGCGCGGGAGATGCTGGCGGCCGCCGGCCTGGACAGCGGCCGGGACCCGGCCGACGCGCTGAACGACGGCTCGGCGATGGACGTGTGGCGGGCGATGGTGATCTCCCAGGGCGGCGACCCGGACGCTCCGCTGCCGGTGGCCGCGGAGACGCATCCGGTGCTGGCCCGGGCCAACGGCGTCGTCACCAAGCTGGACGCGCTGGCCATCGGGGTCGCGGCGTGGCGGCTCGGCGCCGGCAGGGCCCGCAAGGAAGACCCCGTGAGCCCGGCCGCCGGGGTGGAACTGCACGTCAAGCCCGGTGCGTACGTACGCGGCGGCGACCCGCTGCTGACGCTGCACACCGACGAGCCGTCCCGGTTCGAGCGGGCGCTGGCGGCACTGGACGGCGGCTGCGAGATCGCTCCCGAGGGGGCGCGTCCGGACCTGCTGCCGTTGGTCATCGACCGGGTCGGCTGAGCTTCAGGCGGTCGCCCCGCACGCGCGCCGCGTTGTTCCGATCACGGCAGCGGCGGCCCGGCCATGAGGTACCGTCGACGGCATGGCGCCGACCCCGAACGAGATCCTGGCCGCACCCAAGGCGTTGCTTCACGACCATCTCGACGGCGGGCTGCGACCCTCCACCATCGTCGACCTCGCCGCGGCGGTCGGGCACGAGTTGCCCGCGACCGATCCCGACGAGCTCGCGACGTGGTTCGTCGAGTCCGCGGGGTCCGGGTCGCTCGAGCGCTACCTCGAGACGTTCCACCACACCGTCGCGGTGATGCAAACGCGCGAGGCGATCGTCCGCGTCGCGGCCGAGTGCGCCGAGGACCTGGCCGCCGACGGGGTCGTGTACGCGGAGGTACGGTACGCGCCGGAGCAGCACCTTGCCGGCGGGCTGACGCTCGAGGAGGTCGTCGAGGCGGCCGAGGAGGGCTTCCGGCTCGGGGAGGCACGCGCCGCGGAAGCGGGACGGCCGATCCGGGTGGCGACGCTGCTCACCGCGATGCGGCACGCCGCGCGCTCTAGCGAGATCGCCGGGCTCGTCGTGCGCTACCGCGATGCCGGTGTCGTGGGCTTCGACATCGCCGGTGCCGAGGCGGGCTTCCCGCCGACCCGGCACCTCGACGCGTTCGAATACCTGCGGCGGGAGAACGCCCACTTCACCATCCATGCGGGTGAGGGGTTCGGGCTGCCGTCGATCTGGGAGGCCCTGCAGTGGTGCGGCGCCGACCGGCTGGGCCACGGCGTCCGGATCATCGACGACGTCACGGTCGGCGGTGGCGGTGAGGTGAAGCTCGGCAGGCTGGCTGCCTACGTCCGCGACAAGCGGGTGCCGCTGGAGATGTGCCCGTCATCCAACGTGCAGACAGGGGCGGCCGGGTCGATCCGGGAGCATCCGATCGGGCTGCTGACCCGGCTGCGGTTCCGGGTGACGGTCAACACCGACAACCGGCTGATGAGCGCGACGTCGATGTCCCGGGAGTTCGAGTTGCTCGCCGACGCGTTCGGCTACGACCTCGACGACTTCCAGTGGTTCACGGTCAATGCGATGAAAAGCGCGTTCGTCCCGTTCGACGAGCGGCTGGCCCTGATCAACGATGTGATCAAGCCCGGTTACGCGGCGTTGCGCGCGCAGCGGGCGTTCGCCCGGGTGCGGGCCCCGGTGTAGGTCCGTCCAGGCCCCCCGGGTCTGGCCGTCTACTCGGTGCCGGAGTACCCGAAGCGCGCCGACGCGAGTTGCGTCGCCTCGAGCAGCAACGGCTTGACGGCGGCGAGTTCCGCGTCGTCGAACCGGTAGGAGGGGCCGGACACCGCCACCGACGCCTGGATCTGGCCGTCCGCGGTGAACACCGGCGCGGCGACCGCGGTGAGGCCCTCCTCGAACTCCTCCAAGTTGGTCGCGTACCCGTCCTGGCGCACCTGCTCGAGCATGGCGCGCAGCTCGTCCGGGTCGATCACGGTGTGCTCGGTGTAGCGCTTGTGCGGCCCGGCGGTGAGCTCGGCCTGCCGGTCGGCCGACTGGTAGGCGAGGAACACCTTGCCCGGGGACGTGCAGTGCAGCGGGTTGCGCCTGCCCAGCCAGCTGCGGCTGATGACGCCGGAGGTGGCGAGGATCTGATCAATCGTGATGCACTCGTCGGCCTCCATGACCGACAGCGTGATGGTCTCGCTGGTGCGCTCGGCCAGCCATTCGCAGCTTGCCCTCGTCCGGCGCGCGATGTCCGGCCCCACGGTTACGGCCCGGGCGAGGTGAACCAAGGCGAAGCCGAGGTGGTAAAGGCCGCTGTCCGGGTGCTGCTCCACGAGCCCCCGGCTCTCCAGGGTGTTCAGCAGCCGGAACGAGGTCGACTTGTGGACGTCCAGGGCTTCGGCGATCTCGGTGACTCCGGACCATCCGTTGCGGGCCAGCAGCTCCAGTATGGTGACCGCGCGATCCACGGACTGGACGCGGCCGTTGCCGTCACGACTGTCATTGCTTGAGCCCACGGGGAATCAGTCTAACGGCCGCCCCGCGCGCGCAATTCGTCGACCACCGCGCGCAGGACCTGCTGGGCGTCCCCGATGACCGCGTAGTCCGCGCGCGTCACCATCGGCGCCTCCGGATCGGTGTTGATCGCCAGGATCGTCTTGGACCCCATGCAGCCCGCCCAGTGCTGGGTCGCCCCGCTGATGCCGGCCGCGATGTACAGCTCGGGAGCGATCTTCGTCCCGGTCTGCCCGACCTGGTCGCTGTGCGGGCGCCAGCCGTTGTTGGTGGCGACCCGCGAGCAGCCCACGGCGCCGCCGATCAGGCCGGCGAGCTCCTCGAGGACGGCGAAGCCTTCGGCGCTGCCGATGCCGCGCCCGCCGGAGACCACCACCGGCGCGGTGGCGAGCGACACGCCGCCGCCGTCGGCCGTCGCGCGCTCCACCAGCCTGGCCCCGGCGGGTTGGGTCGCCGGGAGCTGCCTGGTGGCGTCGGCGTGTCGAACGGAAGCTGCATGATCGGCGGGTGTGGTGCCGGGGGCGAGGGTGAGCAGCTTGGTGGGGGCGTCGAGGTCGGCGTCCTCCCACAGCACGCCGCCGCTGCGCACCCGCGTGACCGCCCAGGTCCCGTTCGACGGCGCGACCGCCACGCAGTTGGCGGCGAAGGGCAGGTCCGTGCGGGCCGCCAGGTGGGCCATGGCCTCCGTGACGTGGTCGGCCGCCGGGGCGACGACTCCGGCCGGAGCGGTCTCGGCGACGAGTTCGGCCAGGGCGGCGCCGTTCGCCTCCGGGGTGCCGTCCTCCGGGAGGGTGACGGCCTCCAGGGGGACGTCCAGGTCGGTGGCGAGCCGCCCGGCCAGGGCGAGCGCCTCCTCCGACGAACCGGGGACGCCGTGTTCCAGGACGGCGAGCATGCCGGTCATAGCAGCTCCTCGATCAGGTCGGCGACGGCCGGTGCGGCCTCCGGGCCCTTGCCGAGCACGACGGTCTCGCTGTGCTCCTCGGGCGGTAGCCGCAGCCGCCGCGTGTGCAGCCCGCCCGGCTTCGGGTCGGCGGGCACCACCTCGATGCGTGCCTTGGCCGCGCGCAGCCGGCCGCGCATCGACGGGTAGCGGGGCAGGTTGAGCC
>JBMCTR010000207.1:0-4383 GCA_048622955.1 Actinomycetota bacterium | reverse complement strand
CTAGCGCCCCGGAGTTTGCGACTTGTCAGGCCGGACAATTCGCTGACCTGCGGATGTACGGCCGGTGACCCTGACAGGAAGGGATTCTTCGGCGCCCAGTCCGATCGTGAGACGGTCGTCTCGCATCATGGACTGATTGCGTGAAAACATCCGGTCTGGCCGACACTTGAGCGGTGCGCAAGGAGGTACGGAGATGAGCACGCTGCGGGTCGCGCTGCTGGGTTGCGGCTCGGTGGGCACCGAGGTCGCGCGCCTGCTGACCGAGCACTCCAGTGACCTGGAGGCCAGGGCGGGCACGCGGCTGGAGTTGGCCGGCATCGCCGTGCGGCGCGCGGACGCGGACCGGACGGCGGCCGGGGTGCCCGCCGAGTTGTTCACGACGGACGCGCGCACGCTGGCGACCCGCGACGACGTCGACATCGTCATCGAGGTGATCGGCGGCATCGAGCCGGCGCGCAGCCTGCTGCTGGCGGCCATGGAGTCCGGCGCGTCGGTCGTCACGGCCAACAAGGCGCTGCTCGCCGAGGACGGCGCGACGCTGTTCCGGGCGGCGGAGAAGCACGGCGTCGACCTCTACTACGAGGCCGCCGTCGCCGGCGCGATCCCGCTGCTGCGGCCGCTGCGCGAGTCGCTCGCCGGGGACCGGATCCACCGGGTCACCGGCATCGTGAACGGCACCACCAACTACATCCTGGACCGGATGGACGACGCGGGCTCGAGCTTCGCCGAGGCGCTCGAGGAGGCCCAGGCTCTCGGATACGCCGAGGCCGACCCGACCGCGGACATCGAGGGCTACGACGCCGCCGCCAAAGCGGCGATCCTCGCCGGCATCGCGTTCCACTCGCCGGTGACCAGCGCCGACGTCCACCGCGAGGGCATCAGCGGGGTGAGCGCCGCCGCGGTCGCCCGGGCGCGCGACATGGACCACGTGGTCAAGCTGCTCGCGATCTGCGAACTGTCCGGGGACGGGGCATCTGTCGGCGTGCGCGTGCACCCGGCGATGCTGCCGCGCACCCACCCGCTGGCGAGCGTGCGCAGCGCGTACAACGCGGTCTTCGTGGAGAGCGAGGCGGCCGGCCAGGTGATGTTCTACGGCCCGGGTGCCGGGGGCGCGCCGTCGGCGAGCGCCGTCCTCGGCGACCTGGTCACGGTGGCGCGCAACCGGTCGGCCGGCGCGCTCGGCCCGGGGGAGTCGTGGTACGCCGACCGTCCCGTCCGGCCGATCGGCGACACCGAGACGCGGTACCACATCAGCCTGGACGTGGACGACCGTCCGGGCGTGCTCGCGGCCGTGGCGATGGTCTTCGCCGAGCACGGCGTGTCGATCGAGGCCGTCCGGCAGCGGGCGTACGGCCCGGACGACGCGGAGTTGGTGGTGCTGACGCACGCTGCACGCGACCGCGCGCTGGCCGCTACGGTGGACGGGCTGCGCGAGCTCGCGGCCGTCCGGGACGTCCTGTCCGTGATGCGTGTCGAAGGGGAGTAGCCGGTGCCCCACCTGTGGCGAGGCGTGATCGAGGAGTATCGCGACCGGCTGCCGGTGGCCGCGACGACCCCGGTGGTGACCCTGCGCGAGGGCGGGACGCCGCTCGTGCCGAGCCCGTGGCTGTCCGAGCTCACCGGCTGCGACGTCCGCCTCAAGGTCGAGGGAAGCAACCCGACCGGGTCGTTCAAGGACCGCGGGATGACCGTGGCGATATCCAAGGCCCTCGAGGAGGGGGCCACCGCGGTCGTCTGCGCGTCCACGGGCAACACCAGCGCGTCGGCTGCCGCGTACGCGGTGCGCGCCGGGATGACGCCGATCGTGCTGGTGCCGGACGGCAAGATCGCCGGGCCGAAGCTCGCCCAGGCGGTCGTGCACGGGGGAGTGATCGCGACGGTCGACGGGTCGTTCGACGACTGCCTGCGGCTGGCCCGCGAGCTCGCGGACCGGTACCCGGTGGCCCTGGTCAACTCGCTGAACCCGCACCGGCTGGCCGGGCAGAAGACCGCCGCGTTCGAGGT
The DNA here is from genome assembly GCA_048622955.1 of Actinomycetota bacterium. Classification (GTDB taxonomy): domain Bacteria; phylum Actinomycetota; class Actinomycetes; order Jiangellales; family Jiangellaceae; genus JBMCTR01. The sequence continues at coordinate 2,379 of JBMCTR010000207.1, read as the reverse complement.
GGTGGACGACCTCGGCGACGCGCCGGACGTCCACGTGCTGCCCGTGGGCAACGCCGGGAATATCGCGGCCTACTGGATGGGTTACCAGGAGTACGCGGCCAGCGGTCCGGCGACACGGAGCCCGCGGATGTGGGGCTTCCAGGCCGCCGGTGCCGCTCCTATCGTCCACGGAGCGCCGGTGGCCAATCCTGAGACGGTCGCCAGTGCGATCCGCATCGGCAACCCCGCGTCCTGGCACCTGGCGAATGCCGCGCGCAGCGAGTCGAAGGGCCTGATCGAAGCCGTGACCGACGAGCAGATCCTGGCGGCGCAGCTACGGCTGTCGGGCAGCGAGGGGCTGTTCGTCGAGCCGGCGTCGGCCGCGGGTATCGCCGGGTTGCTGGCGCTGGCGGAGGCCGGCCGGGTCGACGCCGGCCAGCAGGTGGTGGTCACGGTCACCGGCCACGGGTTGAAGGACGTCGACACGGCCAGTGCCTACTACGGCGAGATCCGCCCCTACGCGGTGCCCGCCGACGTGCGGGAAGCTGCCGCGGCGCTCGGGCTGGAGTGAGCCCGGCATGAGCCCGGGGGTGAGCCCAGCATGAGCGTGGCTGGCGGGGCCGGCAGCGGCGTTCGCGTGACGGTCCCGGCGACGAGCGCGAACCTGGGCCCGGGCTTCGACACGCTCGGCCTGGCGCTGCAGTGGCACGACGTGGTGGAGGCCGAGCTCAGCCCGTCCGGGCTCGAGGTCAGGGTCGACGGCGCCGGCGCCGACGAGGTCCCGCGCGACGAGCGGCACCTGGTCGTGCGCGCCATGCGGGCGACCTTCGAGGAGTTGGGCGGGCAGCCGCCGGGCCTGGTCGTCCGGTGCTCGAACACGGTGCCGCACGGGCGAGGACTCGGGTCGTCCGCCGCGGCCATCGTGGCGGGGGTGCTCGCGGCGCGAGCGCTCGCGGGCGGCGACCTCGACGACGAGGCGGCGCTCGCGCTGGCCGCGCGGCTGGAGGGTCATCCCGACAACGTGGCGCCGTGCCTGCTCGGCGGGCTGACGATCGCCTGGACGTCCGGCGGGGCCGCCAGGGCGGTGAAGCTGGACGTCCACCCTGATGTGCAGCCGGTCGTGTGCGTGCCCGAGGGCCACCTGGCCACCGAGGCGGCGCGCGGTCTGCTGCCCGACACCGTCCCCCACGGCGACGCGGCACGCACGGCCGGTCGCGCGGCGCTGCTCGTCGAGGCGCTGACGAGGCGTCCCGACCTGCTGCTCGACGCCACGGAGGACGCGTTGCACCAGCCGTACCGCGCGGCGGCGATGCCGGCGACGATGGCGCTGGTGGCGGACCTGCGGGCCCGTGGTCTGCCGGCGGTGGTCTCGGGAGCCGGGCCGTCGGTGCTGGTGCTGGCGGCAGCCGGGCAGGACGTGACCGTCCCCGAGCCCTGGCAGGTTCGGCGGTCGGCCGTCGAGCGGACGGGAGCCACCGCATCGCGGGAGGGTGACTCGTCCGTTACGGCATGGTTGCGAAACGCAGGTCCGGCCTAGGAGTGGAGGCGAGAGTGCGTGCTAAACTCATGGCTGCACCGACGCCCAGTGGGCTGGTTGCCATACCCCATGGAGCGGGTTCGCCGCAAGCAGTGTCGATGTTCGCGCCTTTCGAGTCCGGGTTCACCGTACCCAGGGGCTGACCACCAGCTTCGTGTCATGTGCAGTTTCTATCCGGAGGCTGATGTCTCCGGGAGCGATCCTCGCGTCGGCCAGTACGCCGGCGCCGGTCCAGGGGAAGGACCCTGAGTGACTAACACTGATCTGTTTGGAACACCCGAACCTTCGGCGAACCGCGCTGCGGAAAGCGCCACGGGTACGCCGCAGGCTGCGGAATCGGCACAGCCCGAGCAGCCGAGCACGAATCACGGGAGTGCGGAGCCGGCGGGCGACGGGCCGGACAGGGCCAACAAGCGCCGCCGGGCACCGGGCCTGCAGGGCATGGTCCTCGCCGAGCTCCAGCAGCTCGCCGGCAGCCTCGGTATCACCGGTACCGGTCGGATGCGCAAGGGCGAGCTGATCGCCGCGATTAGGACCGCCCAGGGCAGTGACGAGCAGCATGGTGGCGAGAATATGCACGAGCAGAGCGAGACCAGGCAGCAGCAGTTCGAGACCGCGTCGTCCGGGTCTTCGCCGGCGTCGGGTGAGACCGGCACCGGGGTGGACGGCGGCGGCGTGACCGCTTCGGCGGAGCCCTCCGCGCAGGTGCCGCCGGAGCGTTCGGCCGAACGGCCGGCGGAGCGCTCGTCCGCGGACCAGCGCGAGCAGCGCACGGCGCAGCCGTCCGGGCAGCCGCACGAGCGGTCGGCCGAGCAGGGCGACCAGCGGGAACCCGCGAACCGCGGCGACGGATCGCCCGGATC
>JBMCTR010000206.1:0-4421 GCA_048622955.1 Actinomycetota bacterium | reverse complement strand
GTGATCGTCGGCAGGTCCTCGAGCAGCTCGGGGCCGGTCGTCGCATAGTGCGCCTCGGTGTTCGCCGGGTTGCCGTACTGGTAGAGCATCACCCAGTCCGGGTGCTCGGCGTCGAGTTGCTTGGCGATCCGGACCGCCTCGTTCGACCCGCCCTGCGCGGGCGACGGGATGATCTCCGCTCCCCACAGCCGCAGCAGCTGGCGGCGCTCCTCCGAGGTGTTCTCCGGCAGCACGCAGATCAGCCGGTAGCCCTTGAGCTTCGCGGCCATGGCCAGCGAGATCCCGGTGTTGCCCGATGTGGGCTCGAGAATCGTGCTGCCGGGCGTGAGCGTGCCGTCCTGCTCGGCGAGCTCGATCATGCGCAGCGCCGGGCGGTCCTTGACCGAGCCGGTGGGGCTGCGGTCCTCCAGCTTGGCCCACAGCCGGACCTCGGGCGACGGGGACAGCCGCGGCAGGCCGACAAGGGGCGTGCGCCCGACGGAGTCCAGCAGGGAGTCGAACCGCATTGAGCCGCCTAACCGCCGGCCACGGCCGGCAGCACCGTCACCTCGTCGCCGTCCGCGACCGATGTCTTCAGGCCGTCGAGGAACCGCACGTCCTCGTCGTTGAGGTAGACGTTGACGAACCGGCGCAGGCTGCCGTCCTCGACCAGGCGCTCGCGCAGGCCCGGGAACCGCGCCTCCAAGTCGTCGATCAGGGCGTCAAGGGTGTCCCCCGTGCCCTCGACCGCCTTGGCCCCGCCGGTGTACTGGCGCAGGATCGTGGGGACTCGGACCTCGATGGCCATATGGGTTGCTCCAGACGACTCACAGTACGGACCTCGATACCTGCTACCGGCAACGAGGGGCGCGGTTCCATCATTCCCTGCTGGCGGGCGCCACCACCCGGACGTCCTCCTCGGTGACCTCCCCGTCCAGGATCCGGTACGAGCGGACCTCGGGGACGGCGAGCTCCTCCCGGGTCGACACCAGGAGGTAGTGCGCGTTCGGCTCCATGGCGTACGAGATGTCGGTTCGCGAGGGGTACGCCTCTGTCGAGGTGTGCGAGTGGTAGATGACGACCGGCTCCTCGTCCCGCTCGTCCATCTCACGCCAGACCTTGAGCTGCTCCAGCGAGTCGAACCGGTAGAACGTGGGTGACCGCTCCGCGTTCGTCATCCGGATCAGCCGCTCGGGCCGGTCCGAGCCGACCGGTCCGGCGACCACGCCGCACGCCTCGTCCGGGTGGTCGGCGCGGGCATGCTCAATGATCTCGTCAACCAGGTCGCGGCGGATCTCCAGCACGACCGTCAAGTCTACGGCGCGGCGGCTGCGGCGCTCACGTGGGGAACAGCGCGCGGACGAGCGTCTCCTGGACGAAGCCGAGCCAGTCGTACACGTCGTGGATGTGGCGCTGCGGGTCGTCCTCCGGCAGCGACTGCCAGTGCTCGGTGTCCTCCTCGTCGACCCCGAGCCTGGTTCCGAGGGCGAGCCGCAGGTCGGTCAGTGTCCGCAGCCAGGCCTCCGCCTGATCCTCGTCCAGGTGGACCTTGACCTTGTCCGCGCCGCGCCGGCCCGAGTCCTGCGGCCCCGTGTCCCCCGCGGTCGCCAGCGACGCCAGCATCGTCGCGGCCGCGCCGGCCTTCTGCTCGCGCAGGCTGCGCTCGGTGTACCGGCGGAACTCCGCGGCGGCCTCGTCGTCGTCGCGGTAGGCGTCCGGGAACAGCCGCAGCAGCACCGGGTCGGTGGGCCGGGACGGGTCGTCGGTCCCGAACGCGTCGAGGACCGCGTCGAGCGGATCTCCCCGGTGGTGGCGCGGCTGCGCCGGCTGGTCCTGGACGAGGTCTATGAGCTGTCCCACCAGCGACGACAGCAGGTCTGCCTCGACGACGTGGAAGGTCGCGGACACGCCCCCGCCTCGGGCCCGCCGGAACGCGGTGCTCAGTGTCTACTCCCCCGCCTTCTGCAACGTTGCCCACAGGCCGTAGGTGTGCATGGCCTCGACGTCGCGCTCCATCTCCTCGCGCGACCCCGAGGATACGACAGCCTTGCCCTTGTGGTGCACATCGAGCATCAGCTTCTCGGCCTTCGCCTTGGCGTACCCGAAGTAGGTCTGGAACACGTACGTCACATAGGACATCAGGTTGATCGGATCGTTCCACACCACAGTCACCCACGGCACGTCGGCCGTGACAGCGTCCTCGGCCTCCGGCCGCTCCAGCTCGACAGGGGCAGTGACCATGGCCCCTATGGTGTCACTTCCTCGCCACTGCCATCCTCGGCCCGGGTCGATAGGCTCGTGGTGTGCCCGGCGACGAAACCGCACTGCTCACCGACCATTACGAGTTGACGATGGTCCAGGCGGCGCTCGCCCGCGGGACGGCGAGCAGGCGCTGCGTCTTCGAGACCTTCGCGCGCGGCCTGCCGAGCGGCCGCCGCTACGGCGTGCTCGCCGGTGTCGGGCGGCTGCTCGACGACCTCGAGCGGTTCCGCTTCAGCGACCCGACGCTGGCCGCCCTGGAGGAGCGCCAGGTGGTCGACACGGCGACCCTGAACTGGCTGGCCGACTACCGGTTCACCGGGAACATCTGGGGGTACGCCGAGGGCGAGTGCTACTTCCCGCAGTCGCCGCTGCTGATCGTCGAGGGCACGTTCGCCGAGGCCGTGGTCCTCGAGACCATCGTGCTGTCCACGCTGAACTTCGACTCGGCGGTCGCGGCCGCCGCTTCCCGCATGACGGTGGCCGCCGGAGGCCGCCCCTGCATCGAGATGGGATCCCGGCGCACCCACGAGCGCGCCGCCATCGCCTCGGCGCGCGCGGCGTACATCGCCGGGTTCACGTCCACCAGCAACCTCGAAGCGGGCGTGGAGTACGACATCCCCACCCGCGGCACCAGCGCGCACGCCTTCACGCTGCTGCACGACAGCGAGCGCGACGCCTTCACCGCCCAGGTCGACGCGCTGGGGAAGGGAACGACGCTGCTGGTGGACACCTACGACGTCCGCGAGGCGGTGGCGCTCGGCGTTGAGATCGCGGGGCCGGAACTGGGCGCGGTCCGGCTGGACTCCGGTGACCTGCTCACCCAGGCCTGGGAGGTCCGGCAGCAACTCGACGCCCTCGGTGCCCACAACACCAGGATCATCGTGACGAGCGATCTCGACGAGAACGCGATCGCGGCAATGGCCGCCGCCCCCGTCGACGGCTACGGCGTGGGGACGAACCTGGTCACCGGGTCCGGCGCGCCCACCGCCAGCCTGGTCTACAAGCTGGTGGCCCGGACCGGGGAGGACGGCCGGATGGTGCCGGTCGAGAAGGAGAGCAAGGACAAGGTCAGCGTGGGGGGCCGCAAGTACGCCGCGCGCCGGCGGTCGCCGTCCGGGATTGCGACCACCGAGGTGATCAGGATCGGCTCGCCGCCACCGGACAGCGACACCGACCGCCCGCTGCTGGTGCCGTACATCCGCGAGGGCGAAGTCGTCGGGCGCGTGTCGCTCGACGACGCCCGGGCACGGCACCAGGCGTCGCGGGACGAACTGCCGCCGGACGCGCGCAAGATGTCGTGGGGTGAGCCGGCGATTCCGACCGTCTACGAACGGGGGTAGCTCATGGCGCGCACACTCATCGTCGTCGACGTACAGAACGACTGCTGCGAGGGCGGCACGCTCGGTGTCGGAGGCGGCGCCGACGTCGCGTTCCGGATCGCGGAGGTCCTCCGCGCGTGGCAGGACGCACGGCTGGACCCGCTGGCCACGCCGGAGTACGACTTCGTCGCCGCCACCAGGGACCACCACATCGACCCGGGCGATCACTTCTCGGAGCGCCCGGACTACGTCAACAGTTGGCCGCGCCACTGCGTGGCGGGGACGGACGGCGCGGCGTTCCACCCCAACCTGGACCCGATGCCGTTCGACGCGGTTTTCGACAAGGGCGAGTACGACGCCGGCCATTCCGGTTTCGACGGCGCCGCGCACGGGGTCCCGCTGGCCGACTGGCTCCGCGAGCGCGAGGTCGACCAGCTTGACCTCGTCGGCATCGCGACCGACACGTGCGTGCGCGCGACCGCGCTGGACGCCGCCAGGCGCGGCCTCGCCACCCGGGTGCTGCTCAACTTCACCGCCGGTGTGAGCCGCGTGACGACCGACCGGGCGCTCGCCCAGATGCGCTCCGCGGGCGTCGCATTGCAGGGCGAGCCGGTGGTGCACCCGGTCCCGTCGAGAGACTGATCCCATGCCGATCGCGGCACCGCCGCGAGCCTGATGGTCAAGGTCGAACGTAATGATCAAGATTGTGTGATCATGGACGGTTCGCCGCCCTCACGCCGATTTGATCATTATGTTCGACTTTGACCATCAGGTTCGGCGGACAGCCGGCGCGAAGTACGGGGTGCGCGTCTCCGATCCGACAGGGTGTCGGGCCCAGCGGCACCGCAGCCGACCGGCCCT
>JBMCTR010000205.1:0-4448 GCA_048622955.1 Actinomycetota bacterium | reverse complement strand
CCGGCTCAAGCGCCTCCACCTGGCTGATCAACCGCCGGATCGACATCCCGTATGCCGGGCCGAGCACGTAGGCCCACATCGGCTTGAGCCATACCGCGCTCCCCAGGCTGACCGCGTCGGCTCCAGCCGCGAAGAACTCCTTGCAGTCGTCAAGCGTCCTGATCCCAGCAGTCGCGATGATCGGCAGCGTGATGCCCTCGTCCCGCAACTCGGCCACCACGCGAAGCCCGATCGGCTTGATCGCCGGTCCGGAAAGGCTCCCGTAGCGATTCCGCAGCAGCGGCTGCCCCGTCCGCGGGTCGAGGGTGAGCGCCCGCACCGAGTTGATAGCGGTCAGAGCCGCCACGCCGTGCCGCTCGGCAAGCCGTGCCTGCGCGATGTAGTCGGCGTCGGGCGAGAGTTTGAGGATGATCGGATGCGTGCTCATCGGCACGACTGCCTTGAGCACGTCCTCGACGATCGCTTCGAACGGGAAGTTCACGTTGTGGCACGACACGTTCAACTCGACCGCCGCGATCTCACCGGGCCGGGCCCTGGTGTTCACCACCTCGATCAAGCTCTCGAACTCCTCGGCGGAGAAGCCACCCAGCGAGACGATGCGGTTCAGGTGATTGGTCCGAGGGAAGTACTCGTCGAAGTACGCGTCGATACCGATGTTGGACCAGCCGAAAGCATTCACCCAGCCGCCCTCGACGCGCCGGAGCGCTCCGTTGTAGAGACGGAGAAGCTCCGGGAACTCCCGCAGCGTCCAGTCCTCCCGGAGCGTGAAGTTTCCCGCCCGCGGCTGCCTGGTCAGCGTGCGCGTCGTCACTGCGCCGAAGCGCTCCAGGGGGACCCACTGCGCGATGGGACTAAGCCCGTAGAGGACCAGCCGCCGCTTGGACGCCCCGTAGCCGAGCAGGCTCGCAGCAGTGACGACCCGGTTGCGGAGCCGGACGCCGTTCAGGTTGATCATCACACTCGCCGATACTCCCGCCGCAGGAGGCCATGCGCTGCAGCTCCATCGTGGACATGGACGTGGCCGAGCTGCGAACCCGGTGCGCGACCACCTCCACGTCCATCCTATGGACGCGACACGGCGCCCACAGCCGGGCGTCTGCTCAGATGCCGAGTTGGCGTCGAGTGAACAGGGCAGTCAGCGAGTACCCCGCAGCCGCGATGGCCTCCCGACCGCCCTGCTCACGGTCGACGACCGCGAGGATGCCCAGCACGTGAGCGCCGGTCGCGGCGATCCGGTCCGCGGCACTGATCGACTGTGTACCGGAGCTGATGACGTCCTCGACCACGCTGATCCGCTCGCCCGGGTGGATCTCGCCCTCGACCGCCTTACCGGTGCTGTACGCCTTGGCGTCCCTCCGCGCGATCACGAACGGCAGGCCGGTCTCCAGCGACAGCGCCGTGGCGAGCGGGACGGCGCCGAGTTCCGGCCCGGCGATGCGGTCAGTGTCGGCGGGCAGCAACTCGGCCAGGAACGTTGCGAGCCGCCGCAGGATGTCCGGCCGGGTCTCGAACTGGTACTTGTCGAGGTAGTAGTTGCTTCGCACGCCGGAGCTGAGGACGAAGTCACCCGTCAAGTACGCGACCTCGACAAGGTCACGCCCGAGTTGTGTCAGCCGCTGCTCACGGTCGGAACCGAGATCACCGGTCGCGGGCATGGAGGAGCTCACCGAACCGATCGTAGTCCCCGATCCGCCCCCGCCCGCGGACGTCGTCTGTCAGCATCAACTGGTGGGAGGCACCGAAGGCATGTGCGGCGCGCGACGTCCAGGCGACGTTCCTCGCGATCAGGCCAGCGGCGAGATCGGGAAGCGCAAGCGGGACCATCTCGACCTGGCGCTGCACGCGGACGTCGGCTTCCCGACCCTTCGGACCGGGCTGGACGAGGTACGGGTGCGCTCCCGCGCCCTGCCCGAGCGGGACCTGGCCGATGTCGACCTCCGAATGTCGCTCTGGGGACGCGAGCTCCGGGCACCGCTGCTGATCTCGTGCATGACCGGCGGCGTCAGCGAGGCAGGCGACGTCAACCGGGCGCTCGCCGTTGCCGCGCAGCGCCATCGAGTGGTGCTGGGGCTCGGGTCCGGCCGGGCGCTGCTGGATGACCGCGCCGTCGCGTCGACGTACAACGTCCGGGACGTGGCACCCGACGTGCCGGTGCTGGCGAATCTGGGAGCGGGACAGTTGGCGGAGTACAACCCGCAGGATTGCGCCCGGCTGGTGGACCTGTGCGCCGCCGACGCGCTGGTCGTGCACCTGAACGCGGTGCACGAGGCGGTGCAGGTCCGCGGCCACACGGGCTTCGGCGGCGTGCTCGGACGCATCGAGGACCTGTGCGCGGCGTTGGACGTGCCCGTCGTCGTCAAGGAGGTCGGCTTCGGAATCTCGCCCGAGGACGCCGCGGCGCTGGTCGCGGCCGGCGTGGCCGGTCTGGACGTCGCCGGGGCCGGAGGCACCAACTGGGCGCGCCTGGAAGGGCACCGCGACGCCCGGATGGCGGCCGTCGCCGAGGCGTTCGCGGACTGGGGCTGGCCGACGGTCGAGTCGGTGCGGGCCGGGCGTACGGCGATCGACACCGCAGGCACCCCGACGGTGCTCATCGGCTCCGGAGGGCTTCGCCACGGCGTCGATGCGCTGAAGGTGCTCTGCCTGGGCGCGGACCTCGCGGGCTTTGCCCGCGCATTGCTTCCCGGCGCTGCCGCCGGGCCGGACGCCGCGACCGAGGCCGTGGGTGTGCTTGTCGACCAACTGCGCATCTCCGCATGGGCATCCGGTGCCGCCACGGCCGACGACCTCGGCCCGGACCTCCTCGTCTCGCCCAAGCCGTGACGGGCGGGATCGGGGAGATCCCCGCATGGCATTCGTCGAGCTTCTGCAACGATGCGCGCATGGTGCTGGACGAGGAGCGCCGCCGGGTCGTCGAGTACTGTCGCAGGCTGCGCCCGGACGGCCTGGTGGTGGCGACATCGGGCAACATCTCGGTCCGGTCCGGCGACCTCGTCGCCGTGACCCCGAGCGGCGCGGACTACGACGAGTTGACGGCCGAGCAGGTCGGCGTCCACCGGCTCGACGGCACGCCGGTCGAAGCCCGGTCGGCGCCCACGACCGAGATGCCGCTGCACCTCGCGATCTACGACCGGACGGCGGCACAGGCCGTCGTCCACACCCACTCGACCGCGGCCACCGTCGTATCGACGCTGGTGGACGAGCTACCCCCGATCCACTACCTGATGGCGCTCATGGGCGGCCCGGTGCGCGTCGCACCGTACGCGACGTACGGCACGGACGAGCTTGCCGCCGACGTGGTCCGAGCGTTGGCAGGTCGCACCGCGTGCATCATGGCCAACCACGGCGCCGTCGCCGTGGGCGGCACCCTCGGGGAGGCGTATACCCGCGCTTTGTACCTGGAGTGGCTCTGCGAGGTGTGGCTGCGGGCGCGCGCACACGGCCGGCCGCGGCTACTGCCACCCGCCGAGATCGAGCGGGTGTCGCGCAAGCTGGCCGCGTACGGGGTCTCGCGCCTGAAGGAATAGCTCACTGACGGCTTCCGGCCTTCGACGTGATGATCGAATACGAACGCAATGATCAAAGTTGCGTGATCAAGCTCGATCCGGCACCGGAACGGTGTTCTAATCATTGCGTTCGCCTTCGATCATCACGTTCAGGTGGCCACCACCCGTCAAGTCACGTCTTCACCGGCTGGGCCTCCGAGTAGACGCGCTCCTCGGTGACGATCGCGGTGACCAGGTCCGCGGGCGTCACGTCGAACGCAGGGTTGAACGCGTCCGCGCCCGCGGGGGCGACCGGCTGCCCGGCGAAGTGTGTGACCTCCTCGGCCGCGCGTTCCTCGATGCGGACGCCCTGACCGTCCGGAAGCGACCGATCGACGGTCGACTCGGGCACGACGACGACGAACGGGACGCCGTGCCGCTCCGCGGCCAGCGCGAGGGGATACGTCCCGATCTTGTTCGCCACGTCACCGTTCGCGGCGATACGGTCGGCGCCGACGAGTACGCAGTCGACCAGCCCCTGAGCAATCGCGGCCGGGGCGGCCGAGTCCGCACACAGCCGGTACGGGATGCCCGCCTCGTTCAGCTCAAACGCGGTCAGCCGGCTGCCCTGCAGCAGCGGCCTAGTCTCCGTGGCCAGCACGTACTCGACCTGACGCGCCTCCGCCAGGTGACGCACGGCTCCCAGGGCCGTCCCCCACGCGACGGTGGCGAGGCGACCGGTATTGCAGTGGGTCAGCACGCGCAACGGGCGGCGCTCGCACAGCCGCAGCACGAGTTCGGCAGCGCGACGCGACGCCTCCCGGTTGACCTGCTCGTCCTCGCCCAACGCGGCGAGCGCTTCGCCGAGCACCGCCTCGGGGCCCTCCGGCAGCCGGGCCACCGCGCGGTCCACGCCCCCGGCGAGGTTCACGGCCGTCGGCCGGGCATCGGCCAGCCGGGCGG
>JBMCTR010000204.1:0-4450 GCA_048622955.1 Actinomycetota bacterium | reverse complement strand
TCCGCGTAGTGCTCGTGGTACGGGTGGCCGCTGACGCCGGTGAGGTCGACCCACCGCGAGGCGTCGAGGTCCGCGAGGTCGACGACCATCCGCATGGACGGCACCCAGGTCGTCTCGAAGCCCTCCGGCGGGTACCACGCCGTCGCCTGCACCGTTGCCAGCCCGCCACCGACCTCGAACGGCCCGCGGTTCACCAGCGACTCGACGGGGCCGATCCCGGAGGCCCCGAACGTCTGCTCCGTGAGGGTCAGCGCGTGCACGTCACCCCAGGACCAGTTCTCCGTGTCCTTGCCCTGCAGCCTGGTCATCTGGTCGCGGGCGTCGCGTGCCGCCTGCTCGAGGATCTCGTCGCGCGACTCGGCGCCCACCGTGGTCACGTCGTCCCAGTACGGGTCGTCCGGCTGCTCGAGCAACGACCGCACCACTTCGAACCAGCGGTCGTCGCCGTCCGGCCACTGCTCCTCGGGCAACTCGTCGTGGAACGTCAGCCGCAACACGTTCGCCCACACCGCGTTGAAGTAGGCGGCGGCCGCCGAGTCGGCCGGCTGCGAGTAGTCCCAGCCGCGGAGCAGCTCGAGGCCGTCCCCGTAGTAGTCGCCGAGATCGCCGAGGTCCAGCAGGTACGGGACCATCTCCTCGGCCAGCGCGTTGTGGCTGTCCATCTGGACGTTCACCATCGCCTCCGCATCGAGCGGCCCGGACCGCTCGAGGAGCTCGACGATGCGGGCCGCCCGATGGCCGTAGTCGAAGTCCCTCGTGAGCAGGAACGGGTACTCCGGCGAGGTCACCGGTTGGTTGGCGGTCACGAGATACCCCTCGTCCGGGTTGCGGACGCTCGGCAGCCCGTCGAAGGGGATGTACCCGACCCACTCGTGCTCGTCGGTCCAGCCCGGCACGGGCCACCGTCCGTCCCCCTCCGCGCGCACCGGGATCTTGCCGGGCGCCTGGTAGCCGATGTTGCCGTCGACGTCGGCGTACACCAGGTTCTGCGCGGGCACCTCGAAATGCGCGGCGGCCTCCCGGAACTCCTCCCAGTTCCGCGCCGTGTTGAGCAGGAACAGCGCGTCGGCGGTCCGTCCCGGCTCAAGCGCCGTCCACCGCAGGGCGACCTCGTACTCGGCGCCCTCGGCCAGGGTGTCGTCCGCAGCGGCGGGCGCGCTCTCGCCCACATCGGCCAGGCTGTCCCCGTGGTCGGACAGCAGTGGCCCGTGGCGCGTGGCGCGGACGGTGACCGACCTGTTCTCCGCCCCGGCGACCCGGATCGTCTCGGTCCTGACGTCCATCGGCACCCAGTTGTCGCCGACTCGGTAACGTTCGCCGTCGACCTGCTCGAGGTAGAGGTCCGTGACGTCGGCGCCCAGGTTGGTGAACCCCCAGGCGATGCGGTCGTTGTGGCCGATGATGACGCCAGGCACCCCGGAGAACGTGAACCCCGTGACGTCGAACGGGCACTCCTCGGTGACCTCGCGGCAGTGCAGCCCCGCCTGGTACCAGATCGAGGGCATGGCCGGCGCGAGGTGGGGGTCGTTGGCCAGCAGCGGCATGCCCGTCGTCGTGCGCGTCCCGTCGACCACCCAGGCGTTCGACCCGATCCCCCCACCGGTACCGACCAGGCCGGGCAGGCTGCCCACCGCGTCGGCCGCCGCCCGCAGCGCCGGAAGCGCCTGCTCGGGCAGCGGCTCACCCTCGGCATCCACGACGTCAGGGGGCGGACCGGAAGACAGGTACTCGTCGGCCACCGTCGGGGGATGGCTCTCGTAGCGATAGTCGGGGTAGAGCCGCTCGACCCGCTCCACGGGCAACTCGGCCGCGAGCAGCGCCCGGTCGATCTCCTGTTCCATGTTGCTGCGCAGGTCCCAGGCCATGGCCTTGAGCCAGGCCAGGGAGTCGACCGCGGACCAGCGCTCCGGCGAGTCGTCGCCGCCGGTCAGGCCGAGCAGGGTGTAGGCCAGGCCGAGCTCGCCGCCGGACCGCCCGTCGAGCCAGGCGTTCACGCCGTCGGCGTACGCCTGCAGGTACCGCCGGGTCGCGGGGTCCAGCAGCGGCAGTTCCTCCCGCGCCACGTCGCGCCACCCCATGGCGCGGATGAACGCATCGGTCTCGACCTGGTCCTCTCCGAACAGCTCCGCGAGCCGGCCGGAAGTGACATGGCGGCGGAAGTCCATCTCCCAGAACCGGTCCTGCGCGTGCACGTAGCCCTGCGCGCGGAACAGATCCTCCGCGGTGTCGGCGTAGATGTGCGGGACGCCGTGCTCGTCCCGGAGCACCTCGACGCTGCCCTGCAAGCGGGCCAACTCCACCGTGCCGTCGTATCCGGGGAACGGACGCCGGACGGACCAGACGGTGAACGCGGCCGCCGCCACCACGGCGAGCACGACGAGCCCCGCCACCACGGACAGGCCCAGCGCGATGCGGCGACGAGTCACGCCGATCAAGGGTAGTGACACGTTCCACGAGTCCTGTGGCACCCCCTCGCCCGGCGGGCATCCCGGGGCACCGCCGCCACCTGCCCTCGTGGACAAACGGGCCCTCGGCAACGCATTATTAGCAGTCAGGGCCTGTGAGTGCTAACGACCCCTCAGCCGTGGAAGGAATGAACCGTTGCCCACCTACCAGTACACCTGCACCGACTGCGGCGACCGGCTCGAGGTCGTGCAGAAGTTCTCGGACGACGCGCTGACCGAGTGCCCCGCGTGCCAGGGCCGGCTGCGCAAAGTCTTCTCCGCCGTCGGGATCGTCTTCAAGGGTTCCGGGTTCTACCGCAACGACAGTCGCGCCGCGACCAACGGTGCGTCGGGGTCGTCCAGTGAGTCGTCCGGTGACTCGTCCGGCGAGAAGTCGGCGAGCGCGTCCGCGGACGGTTCTTCCAGCGCCGCGAAGGACGGTTCCTCGGGCGGCAAGGCCGACACCGGCGCGGCCAAGTCCACGACCGGCGCCACCGCCGCGTCGTAGCCTCCCGCGCTGAGCCGGAGTATCCACACCCCGTCCTGTCCGGGACGGCGACCGCCGACGGCCTGTGGACGACCGCCCCGGGAGGTGCAGCGGAGCCCTACCGTCGCGTCCCATGGACCACGCACTTCGCCGCCGGCTCGCGCGGCTGCACCGCACGGCTCAGTGGCATCGGCGACTGCTCGCCGCCGGGCTGGCCGCCGCGGCGGTGGCGTTGGCGCTGCACGCCGCCGAGCCGGAACCACCCGCGACCGTCCCGGTGGTTGTCGCTGCCCGCGATCTCCCCGGTGGGACGCGGCTGGCCGGTGGGGACCTCGAGATCGTGGACGTCCCCGACGGAGCCTCTCCCGACGGCGCGCTGCGCGAGACCGCAGGTGCCGCCGGCCGCCTCCTCGCGGGGCCCGTCCGCGCCGGCGAACCGGTCACGGACGTGCGGCTGCTCGGCCCGGCGCTCCTCGACGGCTGGGGGGAGGGCCTGGTGGCCTCGCCGGTTCGGGTCGCCGACCCGGGGGTGCTCGAGTTCGTCCGCCCGGGTGACCGTCTCGATCTGATCGCCGTGCCGATGGACGGCGCGGCCGGCGCCGCGGTGGTCGCCTCCCAGGTTCCGCTGCTGACCGTACCTCCGCGTTCGGAGTCGGCCGTGCTCGCCGAAGGCGCGCTCCTGGTGGTCGCGGTCACACCGCGGCAGGCAACGGCCCTGGCCGAGGCGGCCGTGACCGCACGGCTGTCGGTGGTGCTGCGGCGCTAGTCGAGGTCGCCGTGCTCGATCCGGGCGAGCCGCTGGTCGCGCACCAGCATGTCGGTCTCGATCTCCGGCGTACCGGGCCCGGGCACCAGAGACGCGAACACGCCCGTGATGTCCCGCTGGCTGATCATGCCGACGAGCTTCCCCCCGGCGACCACCGGCAGGTGCCGGATCCAGTGCCGGGCCATGGTGCGCGCGGCGTCCCGCAGCGGAGTCTCCGGAGGCACCGTGACCACGTCGGAGGTCATCACGTCGCCCACGGTGATGCTTGTGGCGTCCTTGCCGGCTGCGACCGTACGGAGCACGTCACGCTCGGTGATGATCCCCACGATCTTCCCGGCTTCGACGATGACGAGCGAGCCGGTCTGCTCGCGCCACATCAGTTCGGCGGCTCCGACAAGCGTCACGGTCCTCGTGTCCGTGACCGCCGGTTCGGTCATGATCTCGGCAACAAGCACAGCATCAAGGGTAGTCCCGTGCCGCCCGTCGCGCGTTGCGTTTTTCCACAGCGGCGGCGGCCGTCGGCGCAGTGGACCCTACATTTCCGGTGCGCCCGCGCGGGCGACGCGGACGGCGTGCCGGAGTGCTTCGGTCGCCCGCGGACCCGGCTGGTCCAGCAGCAGCGCGGCGGCGAGTTCGCTCACCGACTCCTCCTCGCTGCGGAGCACCCCGTCGGAGTCGACCCAGCGCGCCAGCGCGGCGAGTTCCCGGCCGGTGTAGGCGGAGATCGCGCGGGCCCGCAGCACCGGGAAGGGC
>JBMCTR010000203.1:0-4465 GCA_048622955.1 Actinomycetota bacterium | reverse complement strand
CACCGAAGATGTCCGACCGACGAAACGCGGAGGCTATGCCGAAGAAGGACGGGGTCATCGAGATCGAGGGCACCGTGACCGAGGCGCTGCCCAATGCCATGTTCCGGGTGGAGCTGTCCAACGGTCACAAGGTGCTCGCGCACATCTCGGGCAAGATGCGCCAGAACTACATCCGGATCCTTCCCGAGGACCGGGTGGTCGTGGAGCTGAGCCCGTACGACCTCACCCGCGGTCGGATCGTCTACCGGTACAAGTAAACAGATGAGCCACGACGTGAGGGACGGGACGCGCCCCCCTCGCGCGTCACGAAAGAAGATCTGATGAAGGTCAAGCCGAGCGTCAAGCCGATTTGTGCAAAGTGCAAGCTGATCCGCAGGAACGGGCGGGTCATGGTCATCTGTGAGAACAAGCGCCACAAGCAGCGCCAGGGTTGAGAACAACTGAATCAGGGGACAGCGCACCAGCAGCCCCGTCACCATGGACGTTCGGGTAGCCGACGCCGTGACGGCGGGGTACGCCCCCGGCGCGGAGGCCGGGGCCCGGAGCGCGCCGCATCCGGACCGGTTCGGCAGAGCCGGCCCGGCGGGCGGGCAACGGGACGCGGTGCGTACGACACCTCCGCGGAGAAGAAGGAGCAGTAGCCGTATGGCACGACTCGTCGGAGTCGACCTCCCGCGCGACAAGCGCCTCGAGGTCGCCCTCACCTACATCTTCGGCGTCGGCCGCTCCCGCGCGCTCGAGACGCTGCAGCAGACGGGCATCAGCCCGGATCTGCGCGTCCGCGATCTCGGGGACGAGGAGCTCGTCAAGCTCAGGGACTGGATCGACTCCAACTACCAGATCGAAGGTGACCTGCGCCGGGAGGTCCAGGCGGACATCCGGCGGAAGGTCGAGATCGGCAGCTACCAGGGCATCCGGCATCGGCGTGGCCTTCCCGTCCGCGGTCAGCGCACGCACACCAACGCCCGGACGCGCAAGGGCCCGAAGAAGACCGTCGCCGGCAAGAAGAAGGCCGGCAAGTAAGCCTGCCGACTCGGAGGAGAGCCACAGACCATGCCACCAGCCAGAGGACGCCAGACCACCAAGGTGCGGCGCCGCGAGAAGAAGAACATCGCTGCGGGTGTCGCGCACATCCGGAGCACGTTCAACAACACGATCGTCTCGATCACCGACCCGCAGGGCAACGTGATCTCCTGGGCCAGCGCCGGCCAGGTCGGGTTCAAGGGGTCGCGGAAGTCCACCCCGTACGCGGCGCAGATGGCCGCTGAGGCGGCCGCGCGCCGGGCACAGGAGCACGGCATGCGCAAGGTGGACGTGCTCGTGAAGGGGCCGGGCTCGGGCCGGGAGACGGCGATCCGGTCGCTGCAGGCCGTCGGGCTCGAGGTCGGCTCGATCTCCGACGTGACCCCGCAGGCGCACAACGGGTGCCGTCCGCCGAAGCGCCGCCGCGTCTGACGTCCACGAGCCGAGAACGAGGAGAGACGAGACCACATGGCCCGTTACACCGGTCCGATGACGAAGAAGTCGCGCCGCCTCGGCGTCGACCTCGTCGGCGAGGACAAGGCCTACGAGCGGCGGCCGTACCCACCGGGGGAACACGGCCGCGGCCGCCAGAAGGAGAGCGAGTACCGGCTCCAACTGCAGGAGAAGCAGAAGGCGCGCTACACCTACGGCGTGCTCGAGAAGCAGTTCCGCCGGTACTACGAAGAAGCCAACAAGACCAAGGGCAAGACCGGCGAGGCGCTGCTGCAGCTGCTCGAGTCGCGGCTGGACAACGTCGTGTACCGCGCCGGGTTCGCCCAGACCCGCAGGCACGCGCGGCAACTCGTCGTCCACGGACACTTCCTGGTCAACGGCCGCAAGGTCGACGTGCCGTCCTACCGGGTATCGCCCCACGACATCATCGAGGTTCGGCCCAAGTCGAAGGACATGACGCCGTTCCAGTGGGCGCGTGAGGCGATCAAGCAGGGCGCCCGCCCGACGCCTCCGGCGTGGCTGGAGGTCATCCAGAGCGACCTGCGTGCCCTTGTCCACCAGCTTCCGAGCCGGCAGCAGATCGACACGCCGGTGCAGGAGCAGCTCATCGTCGAGCTTTACTCGAAGTAGCCACCAGGCGGTGCGAGCCGCCGGCCTCATCGCGACAGTCATATAGCGGGCGTCGCGGGAAGGAAACCATCGTGCTCATCACTCAGCGTCCAGCCATCACCGAGGAATCGGTCAACGACACCAGGTCGCGGTTCGTCGTCGACCCGCTCGAACCGGGATTCGGCTACACGCTCGGCAACTCGCTGCGCCGGACCCTCCTGTCGTCCATCCCGGGTGCGGCCATCACCTCGATCCGCATCGACGGGGTGTTGCACGAGTTCACCACCATCCCGGGGGTCAAGGAGGACGTCACCGACGTCATCCTCAACCTCAAGGAGCTCGTCGTGTCGTCCGAGCACGACGAGCCCGTGGTGATGTACCTGCGCAAGCAGGGGCCCGGAGCCGTCACGGCGGCCGACATCGCGCCGCCGGCCGGTGTCGAGGTGCACAACCCGGAGTTGCACATCGCCACCCTCAACGGCAAGGGCAAGCTCGAGATGGAGCTCACCGTCGAGCGCGGCCGCGGGTACGTCTCGGCCGCGCAGAACAAGCAGTCGGAGGCGGAGATCGGCAGGATCCCGGTCGACTCGATCTACTCGCCGGTGCTCAAGGTCACCTACAAGGTGGAGGCCACGCGGGTCGAGGGGCGCACCGACTTCGACAAGCTGGTCGTCGACGTCGAGACCAAGCCGTCGATGCGGCCCCGCGACGCGCTCGCCTCGGCCGGCACGACGCTGGTCGAGCTGTTCGGGCTGGCCCGCGAGCTGAACGTCGAAGCCGAGGGCATCGAGATCGGGCCGTCGCCGGTCGACGCGCAGCTGGCCGCCGACATGGCGCTGCCGATCGAGGACCTGCAGCTCACCGTCCGGTCCTACAACTGCCTGAAGCGCGAGGGCATCCACACCGTGGGCGAGCTGATCTCGCGGAGCGAGGCCGACCTGCTCGACATCAGGAACTTCGGCCAGAAGTCGATCGACGAGGTCAAGGCCAAGCTCGCCACGATGAACCTCACGCTCAAGGACGGTGCTCCCGGCTTCGATCCGTCGGCCGTCGTGGACACCTACCCGGACGACGACCAGGCCTTCGCCGAGGACGAGCAGTACTGACGAGCGGGGGCGCAGCCCTCGATGCCCGGGAGAGCGACCGGGCGCCGACCCGTACAGGAGAAACGAGACCATGCCCATCCCAACCAAGGGCCCGCGCCTCGGGAGCACGCCGGCGCACCAGCGCGCGATGCTGGCGAACCTCGCGACGGCGCTGTTCGAGCACGGCCGGATCACCACGACCGAGGCCAAGGCGCGCCGGCTGCGGCCGGTCGCCGAGCGCCTGATCACCAAGGCCAAGCGGGGTGACCTGCACGCCCGCCGGCAGGTGCTGCGGACGATCCGCGACAAGGACGTGGTGCACGAGCTGTTCACCGAGATCGGCCCCCGGTACGGGAACCGCAACGGCGGCTACACCCGGATCGTGAAGATCGGCCCGCGCAAGGGCGACAACGCACCGATGGCGGTCATCGAGCTCGTCGAGCCACTCGCAGAGCAGGCCGTGGCCGAGGCGGAGGCCGCCACGCAGCGGGCCGCCTCCGAGCCCACGTCCGCTGCGGAGACGGCCGGCTCCTCGGCCGCGACGTCCGCGGACGCGTCCGAGGCCGGCGAGCCGGTGGACGTGCCCGAGGCCGAGGCGCCGGTGGACGTGTCCGAGGGCGGCGAGCCGGCGGACGCGAACGAGGAGAACGACAAGGCCTGACCGCCCTGTCTACGATGACCGGCAGCCCGGGAACAGAGGTCCCGACTGCCGGTCATCATGATGACGGGCTGCTCCGGCTGCGGCTGAGCGTCGCCTATGACGGCACGGACTTCTCCGGCTGGGCGGCCCAGCCCGGCCGTCGCACCGTCCAGGGCGTCCTTGAGCAGGCGCTGGGGAGCGTGCTCCGCGTCGATCCGCCGCCGCTCACAGTGGCCGGGCGAACCGACGCCGGTGTGCACGCCCGGGGACAGGTCTGCCATGCGGATGTCGCCGTTTCGGCCTGGCAGGCGGTGCCCGGCCGTTCCGTGCGTACGCCCGGCGAGGCACTCGTCCGGCGGCTGGCCGGCGTGCTGCCGCCCGACGTTCGCGTGACGTCGGCGGAGCCGGCGCCGGAGGGCTTCGACGCCCGCTTCTCGGCCGTATGGCGGCGGTACGCCTACCGCGTCGCCGACACGCCGTACGGCGTTGACCCGCTGGAGCGAAGGTTCGTCCTCTGGCACCACCGGCCGCTGGAGATGGCAGCGATGAACGCCGCAGCCGCCGGGCTGCTCGGCACCCACGACTTCGCCGCCTACTGCCGCGCTCGGGAAGGCGCGACCACCGTCCGGACCCTGCGCACACTCCGGTGGGAACG
>JBMCTR010000202.1:0-4471 GCA_048622955.1 Actinomycetota bacterium | reverse complement strand
CCCCGAGCCAGAACCACCGCGGCACGACGGCACCCGACAGCAGCGCGATGCCGAACATCGTGAGCGCGGCGAACGACGTTACGCCGACCAGCGGGTTCGGGAACCCGAACACCTGCGCCTGCCAGGTCTCCATCACCGACCCGCAGCTCAGCACCGGGTTGAAACTGCACGTCGGGACGTAGTTCGGGTCCTTGAACAACTCGATCCGCTCGAGCATGAGCACGAACGACGCGACGAACCCGATCGCGCCGCCGATCACGAGCAGCAGCGACAGGCCCCGGGTGGCGCCGCCGGCCACCTGATGCTCGGTCGGCGCGTCCAGGTCGATCTCGATCTCGGAAGGCTCGGTCCCGGCGTCCGCCACTTCCTCTGCTTCGGCGGCGTCCCGGTCTTCGACGACGGCGTCGTCGCTCGTCTCTGTGCTCAACGTTCCTCGCTCGGTGTCGTTCGTCGGCGGGTGGCACGCTCGCACCACTACGGTTCGCTACAAAGGTACGCCCGTCCCCCGCCGGGCAGAAGTAGGCCTGGCTGTGCCGAAACTGGCTGTGCCGAAAGACGGATGTCCTTGCGTCGCGAATGGGTGCAAGATGGCGTCATACGGTTCGCATGCACTTCCTGCTCGGGGGAGGAGGACCGATGACGGCCGACGTTGAACTGTGCCCGCTCGCCTGGTGCCGGGAGCCGGCCGACCACGGGGGTCCGCACCGCCAGAAGCTCCTCGACACCTACGGCATGGACGTGGACACCGGGCACGCCGCCAGCCTGCAGCTGTGGCTCCAGGGCGAGTCCGCCAGGGTCCGCGCGCTCGTGCTGGTCACCGATGCCAGGGAAGTGGGCCTGACCTGGGGACAGGCCGATGACGTCGCACACGTCATCGAGGCCGCCCACCGGGTCTGGACCTAGCCGGCACCGGTAGCTGCGCCGGCTGCCGGGGTGACCGTTCCACGCGGGCGGCGCGTCGGCCCGGGCGTCAGAGCCGCGCCAGCACCAGCCCGACCGGCACGCTGACCAGGATCACCACGATGAGCAGCCAGTACAGCAACGGCCACCGGCCCGTGCCGCGGCCTCCGGCGCGCACGGTCCAGGCGAACAGCGCCAGCGCCCCCGCGAGGAGCACTCCCCCGAGATCCACGACCGAGACGACGCCGAGCAGCGTCCCGGCGATCACGGCCGCACTGCCCGCGTTCCACGCCGCGAACTCCGCCGCCACCAGCCGCCGGGACGGGGCAACCGGCGCAAGCACGGCCTGCCCCGTGCCGGCGGCGATCTGGGCGACGCCCGTGACCAGCACCAGGTAGGCAGCGACCCACGAACCGCGCTCCCAGCCGGCCGGCGACGTGACGGCCGCCACCAGGCCACCGCCGACCACGCTGGCCGCCCCCAGCACGACGAACGGCATCGCGGCGGCCCGCCGCACACCCGAGACGCCCGGGCTCGGAGCCGGCGAAGCCATCATCCCACCACCATTTTTATAAGAGTAATCGTCAAAAAGTTGTCGCCCAGTATGGCGCCATACCCGAATGGACACGTCACCGGCCCGTAGAATGCGGGCGTGGAGAACGGCACGACGGCGGACGTGGCAGGGTCCAGAGTGGCGGTACAAGCCGGGGAGATCATGACGGCGCCGGTCGTCACGGTGCGGCCGGACACCTCCGTACGCGAGATCGCCCAGACTCTCGGGCGCCACCGCATCAGCGCGGTTCCGGTCGTCGACGACGGCGGCGCCGTGGTGGGGCTCGTCAGCGAGTACGACCTGATCGCGAGGCAGGGTGCCACCGCCCGCGACGTGATGACCACGGCGGTGGTCAGCGTCACCGAGACGACCAGTGTCGACGACGTCCGTCACCTGCTCGTCGAGCGGCGGATCCGCCGCGTCCCGGTGATCTCCGGAGGTTCGCTGGTCGGCATCATCAGCCGCGCGGACGTCGTCGCCTTCCTGGCCACGGAATGGGTGTGCGAGGTGTGCGGGGAGTCCATCCGTACCGAGACCGCGCCCGAGATCTGCCCGAAGTGCCTGAGCGGCAGCGGGCGGTTCGCCCTCCAAGAGCAGCCTCCCGGAGCGTGACGAGAGCGAGGTGACCGATGCCGGACGAGGAGTCTCCGGAGGTACTGCGGGGCTACTACCGCCAGATGGCGCTCATTAGGGCGTTCGAGTTGCGCGCCGGCGAGATGTACCAGCGAGCCAAGATCGGCGGCTACTGCCATCTCAACCTAGGCGAAGAGGCCACGGTCGTCGGGCTGATGGACGCCGCCGAGGACCGCGACTACCTGTTCACCACCTACCGCGAGCACGGCTACGCGCTCGCCAGGGGCATGGAGCCGGGCCGCGTCATGGCGGAGTTGTTCGGCAAGACCACCGGCGTGACCAGCGGCTGGGGCGGCTCGATGCACCTGTTCGACGCCGACTCGAGGTTCCTCGGCGGCTACGGCATCGTGGGCGGGCAGCTTCCGCCCGCGACCGGCGCCGCGCTGGCGATCGCGTACCGCAGCGATCCCGGCCCCGACTCCGAGGCGGTGCTGTGCCTGCTCGGCGACGGCACCACCAACATCGGCGCGTTCCACGAGGCGTTGAACATCGCCGCGCTGTGGAACCTGCCCATCGTGTACGCGATCGTCAACAACCTGCTCGGCATGGGCACCCCGGTGGAGAAGTCGTCGGCCGAGCCCGAACTGCACAAGCGCGGCTGCTCGTACCGCATGCCCGGGGTCAGAGTCGACGGGCACGACGTCCTGGCCGTCCGGGACGCCACCCGGGAGGCCCTGCACCGGGCCAGGACGGAGCGCCAGCCCAGCCTGGTCGAGGCCGTGAGCTACCGGCTGCGCGGGCACTCGGTGGTGGATCCCGACCGGTACCGGTCCCGTGAGGAGACCGAGGAACTGCGCGAGCACGACCCGGTCCCGGCGTTCCGCGCACAGCTCATCGAGGCGGGCGTGCTCGATGATGAGGCGGCCGCCCGCATCGACCGGGAGGCGGACGAGGAGGTCGACGCGGCGGTGCGGTTCGCCGACGAGAGCCCCGACCCGACGCCCGACCAGCTGTTCGCCCACTCCTACGCCACGCCGGTCCCGAACATGCCGCGCCTGCTGCCGGGCGACCCGGTCATGACGAGCTAGCGGGCAGGCGGGAAGATCGAGTCATGGCAGTGATCAGCTACCGGGAGGCGCTGCACGACACGCTGCGCAGCGAGCTGGCGCGGGACGAGTCGGTGTTCCTGATGGGCGAGGAGATCGGCGTCTTCGAGGGCTCCTACAAGATCACCGCCGGGCTGCTCGACGAGTTCGGCCCCAACCGGGTCCGCGACACGCCGATCGCCGAGGAGGGGTTCGTCGGCGCCGCCGTCGGCGCGGCGATGCTCGGCCTGCGGCCGGTCGTCGAGGTCATGACCCTCAACTTCACCCTGCAGGCCATGGATCAGATCGTGAACCACGCGGCCAAGATCCACGGGATGTTCGGCGGGCAGAGCTCGGCGCCCATGGTGATCCGTACCCCGGGCGGCGGGGGCCAGCAACTCGCCGCGACGCACTCCCAGAACATCGAGGTCTGGTACGCCCACGTGCCGGGCCTCAAGGTGGTCGCGCCCGCGCTGCCGGCCGACGCGAAGGCGCTGCTGACCGCCGCGATCCGCGACGACGACCCGGTCATCGTCCTGGAGAACCTCGCGCTGTACAACACCAAGGGCGAGGTCCCGGACGGCGAGTTGGTCGGCGAGATCGGCACCGCGGCGGTCGCACGGGAGGGGGACGATCTCACCGTCGTGTCGTACTCGCGTGCGACGGCGGTCGCCCTGGACGTCGCCCGCCAGCTTTCCGAGGAGGGCGTGTCCGTCGAGGTCGTCGACCTGCGCAGCCTGCGCCCGCTGGACCGCGACACGATCTGCGAGTCAGTGCGCAAGACCAGCCGGGCGGTCGTCATCGAGGACGACTGGCTGAGCTACGGGGTCGGTGCCGAGATCGCGGCGACGATCCAGGAGGGCGCGTTCGACTACCTCGACGCGCCGGTGCGCCGGGTGGCGGCCGCCGAGGTACCGCTCCCCTACGCCAAGCCGCTGGAGCGGGCCGCGCTGCCGGACGCCGGCACCATGCTCAAGGTCATCCGCGAAGTCCTCGACGCCACCCGATTCGCACGGTAGGAGGCGGCCTTGCCCGAAGTCGTCATGCCCCGCCTGTCCGACACCATGGAGGAGGGCGTCCTCAGCCAGTGGCTGAAGTCCGAGGGCGACGAGGTGCACCGCGGCGACGTGCTCGGGGAGATCGAGACCGACAAGGCCACGATGGACCTCGAGGCCTACGACGAGGGCGTCCTGGAGCGGCTCCTGGTGGCGGAGGGCTCCACCGTCCCCATCGGTGAGCCGATCGCGGTGATCCGCGGACCCGGCGAGGAGAGCACCGCGGCCCCGGAAGCGCCCACAGGGGAGGAAGCACCGGCAGCGGAGGAAGCACGGGCGGCGGAGGAGGAAGCGCCGGCGGAAGC
>JBMCTR010000201.1:0-4479 GCA_048622955.1 Actinomycetota bacterium | reverse complement strand
TCACGCGTCTTCAACGATCCGCCCGTCGTCGTCGGCCACCGGGGCATGGGCCGCGGCGTCGTGGACGGTCACGCGGAGAACACGCTGGAGTCGTTTCTGGCCGCTGCGGACGTCGCGCCCTGGGTGGAGGTCGATGTCTGCAGGACGGCGGACGACGCCCTGGTGGTCCACCACGACCCCGCGCTGGGGGACGGCCGACCGATCGCTTCCGTGGCCGGCGACGAGGCCGTGGCCGCGGGACTGCCCCGGCTGACCGACCTGCTCGAGGCGCTCCCGGAGCGGACCGGCGTGAACCTGGAGATCAAATCTGCGCTGGAGGACGCGGTGCGACCGCCATCGCGGACGACGGCGGCGCTGACGGCTCCGGTGGTGGCCGACACTGCGCCGCTGCGGCCGCTGCTGGTCAGTTCGTTCGACCCCGCGGCGCTGCAGGTGATCGCGACCGCGGTCCGCGGAGTGCGCCGGGGGCTGATCACGTGGATCAACTTCCCCGTCGGCATCGCGGTGGCTGCCGCGGCCGGGCTGGGGGTGGACGTCCTCAGCGTCCACGTGGGCTCGCTGCGCCCGAAGGGCGCACGGCGGCGCAAGCCGCATCCCGGGGTCAGGCGCGTCGTCCGGAAGGCGCACGAGGCGGGCCTTGAGGTGCTCGCCTGGTGCCCGACCGCCGCGCAGGGAAGGAGGCTGGCGTCCGCCGGTGTCGACGCGCTGTGCGTCAACGATCCGCGCGAGACCCTGGCGGCGCTGGCCGAAACGGACTGAGCGGGACCGGCCGCTGCAGTCAGGGCGCGCCGCGATCCGCGGCCTGCGCGGGCGGCACCGCGGCCACCGGTGGCAGCCGACGCATCCGGTCGCGTTTACGGGCGATGAGCCGGCGTACCGGGAACCGGCGGCGGACGTAGATCGAGTGGTACCGCAGCCGCAGGCTGAGTGACGGCCGCGGTGCGCCGGAGAGGTCGTACCCGTAGGAGCGCAGCCGGTCGCCGAGGACGGCCTCGCACAGCGATATCTCCCACGGCTCGAGCCGCTGCTGCCACGACCCGACGCGTGCGGCCGTCACCGGACCGCGTGTCCGTGCATGGTGCTGCTTCCGCTCGGGCACCGCGACCTCGGCCGTGGTCGCCGGCTCGGCCATCGCCGGGTCGTACTCCTCGCCGAGGAACTCGCACAACGAGCGCAGCTCGCCTTCCGGGTCGGCGACCAAGTCCTCGTAGCGCAGCTCGTGGAACGAGTCCGCCGGAAGCTCGCGGGCGGCCTGCCGCGCGAAGTCCACCGACAGCGCCCAGGTGGTCACCGCGTACACGAAGTCGTGGCGGTACCAGGACATCTCCTTCAGCGACGCGACGCAGTCCCGGCCGTCACGGACGATGTTGACGAACTGGGCGTCGGGGAACAGTTCGCGAATCACGTCGAGGTACAGGGTGTACGCCGGGCGCTTGTCCCCCCACCGTGGCTTGCCGAACTGCCGGGCGTAGGCCTGGAACACCGCGGCGAACGCGGAGCCGATCGTCGGCGGCGCCGCCACGATGTCCTCGATGACCTCTTTCTCGTTCAGCCCGAAGTCGCGGAACCTCGACTTCTTGCCCTTGACGATTCGCTTCGCGAGCCGACGGCGGTTGTCCGGGTCCCGCAGGTCGCCGAACTGCCACCTGTTCTGGTACACGGGCAGCACGAAGCGGTTCTCCGGAGGGATGGCGATCCTGGGATGCGCATGCAGCATGACCTGCAACAGCGTCGTCCCCGAACGCGGGCAGCCGACCACGATGATCGGCCGGTCACTGGTCACAATGTCCTCCTGCCAGTGGCTCAGCAGACCCCCCTCATGCTGGCACGGCCGCATTGATCACGTGAAGGGGGTTGGCCTCTGTCCCGGGTCACTGTGCCGGCTGGTCGTCTGCATCGGAGTCAGCATGCTCGACGCTGACGGTGGCGGACACTCGCCCGGTGGCGACAGTGGCGTCCCGCTGGCGCACGAGGTCGGCCACGACCGACCGGAAGCGCTGCGTGGACTCACCGACCTCATAGGCGCCGAAGTACTGCCGACGCACCTCCGCCCGGGGGGCAGCCTGCTCGTCGGAGCTCAGCAGCCGGCTCACCGTCGCCGCGAGACCGTCCACCCGGTCTGCCCGCACGACCTCCGCCGACGATGCGATCGGGATCTCCGCCGCCCGCACACTGCCGCCTTCCCGCGCCCGGTCCATCAGCACGAGGCGGGCGTCCGGCCGCAGGTAAAGGTGGTCCACAGTCACCGACGACACGTCGGCGACCAGCAGGTCGGCCCGGGCGAGCAGCGGCAGGATCTCGCCCTCCCATTGACCGTGGCCGGCGGCCGGATCTTGCCGCACCGCGGCCGCCAGCAACTCGCAGATCCGCGCGTGCGCGGCCCGCATCTCGGGTCGCGAGCTTCCGGGGGTCCGCGGGTGCGGCTTGTACAGCACCGTGGCGCCGGGCACGTCGAGCAACTCCCGGACGATCGCGGGCCCGCCGATGTCCACCGAACTGAAGTTGTTCGCGTTGCTCTCCCCCTCCCACGTGGGCGCGTAGACAAGGACCGGCCGCTCCGTCCGTCCCGCCTCGGCGGCCACGTCGACGTAGTCGAGCTGCGGCCGACCCACGATCTCGACCGCCGACAAGTCCACTTCGAGCAGGCCCGCCCGCATTCGCGCGACCGCGGCCTCCCCGGCCACCAGAACCCGGTCGTACGCTCTGGCCTGGTGGGTGATCAGCGACGTCTTGTCGCTCTCGCCGTGGTTGATGTGCACGTGGATCGCGCGGGGCCACGCCAGCGACTGGAAGTTGCGTACGCCGTTGTTGACGTAGAGCACCACCGCGTGGTCGCCGCGCGAGTAGACGGAGATCACGTCGTCGAGCGTCTCGGCGTACACCCGAGGAATCCTCGTCAGGGTGCTGAACAGCTCGAACGCCGCGCGCTGGCGGAAGATCAGCAGCACGCCGAGTTCCCCGTGCAGGTCTTCCAGGACCGGCAGCCACTGCCGCAGCTGGTAGGCGCGCGACTCGGTCTCGGCGAAGTAGACGGCGACCCTTCCGGAGGGCACCTCCGGCGGGCCCGGGGGACGCAGCCGGACGGCTCTGCGCCACCGCCAGCCCGCCGCCAGCGCCAGCCAGACGCTCGGCAGCCACGCGATCGCCACAACAGCAGCCACCCAACCGTCGCGGACGCCCATCAGGGCCAGCGCGAACGCCACGAGCACCACGAGCTCGGAAACGATCAGCGAGCGGATGTACTGCGCCGCGACGCCGGATTGACCGAGCGCGCTGGCGTCCCAGCCCGCCCGGGCGGCCAGCACCTCGGCCAGACCGGCCGCCACCCGGCACAGCACCGACACCACCAGCCCGGCCACCACCGCGACGGCGGCCGCGGGCGCATCGCTGATCAACAGCAGCGCCGCGGTGACCAGCGCCAGCCGCGCCGCGCTCAGCTGCGCCGACCGGTCGCGGATCAGGTACAGGATCCGCGCTCGACCCACGGGCGCGACCCGCAGCACGCCGTCCACCAGCGCCGACAGGACCAGCGCACCCAGCAGCAACCAGCCGGCGTCGAACGGCAACGCGACGACGGCGACGAGCAGCAGTACGAGCGAACCCGGGAAGAGCAGCCTCAGCCAGGTGTTGTCCACCAGCGCACGGCCGACCTCCGGGCGCATCTCCAGTTGCACCGGCTAATCCCAAACCTCTCGGACGTCGATCGACATCGTATTAGCCGAGCGGTCACCGTCGCCGTGGGTCTGGGAAGGCGCGGCCGCCTCGGCCCGCCGCCAGTACGCCCGTCCGGCGACGTACCGGTCCGCCCACGGCTGCGGGCCGGCGCCCCAGTGGACCAGCTTCGGGTGGTCGACGCGCTCACGCGCCGGGACGTTCGCCCATTCCGGCGGCACGTGCACCCGGTCCGGCCCCGCGTACAGGTTCAGGACCTCACGCGCATCCAGCCCGAACCGCTCGTGGTACGGCAGGAACTCGGTGGTGAAGCGGTCGGCCCGCAGCCGGTCGAGATCGACGACGGCCACGTGGATGTCGAAGGCATCGAAGTCGAACCAGTGCCGCGCCGCCAGTCGCCGGTGCAGGTCCGCCGCCGCCGCGGGATCGCCGTCCAGCCGACTCGCGACGCGGTGAAGCAGGCCGAACCCGCTCCGTGCGGCGGCCGTGCCGGGGACGGTCCGGGCCGCGAGGGGCCGTCCGCCGAGGTCGATCGCCGTGAGGTCCCGGAAGTCCCCCAGCACCGCGGCCGTCGGTGGAACCAGCGTCACCCGCCGAGCCTCGGGCAGCAGCTCCGGGAGCAGCAACAGCTCGGTGCCCGCCGGCAACTCGTCACACCGGACGTGCCGGACGTCAGCCCCGCCGACAGCGCCGACCAGCTCCTCGATACCTGCCGGCGACCAGTCGCGGCCCAGCAGCCAGACCCGCACGTCGCCGGCGGCGGCGCTTAACCCGCACAGCGTCGTGCGCAGTGGCCCGGACAGGTAC
>JBMCTR010000200.1:0-4511 GCA_048622955.1 Actinomycetota bacterium | reverse complement strand
GCGCATGCGCCTGCCGCGGCGCCGGCCGACCTGCTTCACGTGATCAAACCGAAGCGGGGCAGGCTACCGGGACTTGGCGCTACGGCGGCGCGGGGAAGGCGCCTGGGCGCGCTTCTCGGCGATGAGCTCCACGGCACGCTCGTGGGTGAGGTCCTCGACGTTCGTCCCCTGAGGGACCGACACGTTCGTCTCGCCATCGGTGATGTACGGGCCGTACCGGCCGTCCTTGACCACGAGTTGCTTACCGCTGTTCGGGTCCTCACCGAGCTCGCGCAGCGGCGGCGCCGCGCCCCGGCGGCCCCGCCGGGCCTTCGGCTCCGCGAACAGCGCCTCCGCCTCCTCGACCGTCAGGGTGAACAGCGACTCCTCGTCCGGCAGCGACCGGGTCTCCGAGCCCTTCTTCACGTACGGTCCGTACCGGCCGTTGGCGGCGACGATCTCCGTGCCCTCCGCGTCCTTGCCCACGGTGCGCGGCAGCGACAGCAGGCGCAGCGCGTCGTCCAGGGTCACCGTCTCGGGCGACATCGACTTGAGCAGCGACGCGGTGCGGGGCTTGGTGCCGGACGGGACGTCGAGCTCGGTCACGTACGGCCCGAACCGGCCGGACTTCACCGCGACCGTCCGGTTCGTCTCCGGGTCCACGCCCAACTCACGCTCCTCGCTGCCGGCCGCCAGCAGCTCCTTGGCCTTGGTCACCGTCAGCTCGTCCGGCGGCAGGTCCGGCGGAATGCTGCCCCGGTTGCCCTCGCCGTCCTCGACGTACGGCCCGTAGCGGCCGACCCGCACCACGAGCCCGTCCTCCAACGGGAAAGACGAGATGCCGCGGGCGTCGATCTCGCCCAGGTTGTCCACCAGGTGCTTGAGCCCCTCCAGCTGGTCGTCACCACTCCAGAATCGAGCGAGCTCGGCGGCGCGCTCGGCACGCCCGGCGGCGATCTCGTCCAGCCGGCCCTCCATCCGGGCGGTGAACTCGTAGTCGACCAGCCAGCTGAAGTGCTCTTCGAGAAGCCGCGTCACGGCGAACGCGAGCCAGGACGGCACCAGGGCCGTGCCCTTCTTGAACACGTAGCCCCGGTCCAGGATCGTCCGCATGATCGGCGCGTACGTGGACGGACGGCCGATTTCCCGCTCTTCGAGCTCCCTGACCAGGGTCGCCTCGGTGTAGCGGGCCGGCGGCTTGGTCGAATGCCCCTCGGCGCCGACCCCGAGGCACGCCAGCGGCTGGCCCTCGGTCAGCGGCGGCAGCCGCCGCTCGAGGTCGTCCCGCTGCTGCTCGGGGTCGTCGGTGCTCTCGACGTAGGCCTTGAGAAAGCCGTAGAAGCTGATCGTCTTGCCGGACGCGCCGAGCTCGAGCTCTTCGCCGGACGCCGCCCGGGTGGCCACCCGGACCGTCACGGTCTGGCCGGACGCGTCGCGCATCTGGGACGCCACGGTGCGCTTCCAGATCAGCTCGTAGAGCCGGAAGTCGTCACCGGTCAGCCCGGTCTCGCCGGGAGTGCGGAACGTCTCGCCGGCCGGGCGGATCGCCTCGTGGGCCTCCTGCGCGTTCTTCACCTTGCTGCTGTAGTACCGCGGGGCATCCGGCAGGTACTCGGCACCGAACAGCTCGCCGACCTGCGACCGGGCCGCCGCGATCGCGGTGTCGGACAGCGCGATCGAGTCTGTGCGCATGTAGGTGATGTAGCCGTTCTCGTACAGCCGCTGTGCCACCTGCATGGTGCGCGCGGCGCCGAACCCCAGCTTGCGGGACGACTCCTGCTGCAGCGTGGTCGTGCGGAACGGCGGGTACGGGCGGCGCGTGTACGGCTTCGACTCGACGGACCGGACCTCGAACGGTGCCTCCTCGAGGCCGGTCGCCAGCGCCGTCGCCCGAGCCTCGTCCAGCGCCACCACGTCCGCGGAGCGGTCTTTCAGGCTTCCGCGGGAGTCGAAGTCCCGGCCCGTCGCGACCCGTACGCCGTCGACTGCCACCAGCCGGGCCTCGAAGGAACGGGGGTCGTCCTCGTCCCGCTCGGTATCCAGCGTGGCGACGAGGTCCCAGTACTCGGCGGGACGGAAGGACATCCGCTCGCGCTCGCGCTCGACGACCATCCGGGTCGCCACGCTCTGCACGCGGCCGGCGGACAGCCCCTGGGTGACCTTGCGCCACAGCACCGGGGAGACCTCGTAGCCGTAGAGCCGGTCCACGATCCGCCGGGCCTCCTGCGCGTCGACCAGGTGTTCGTCGATGTCGCGGGGGTTCTCGATGGCGGTGCGGATGGCATCCCTGGTGATCTCGTTGAACACCATCCGCCGTACCGGGACCTTGGGGCGCAGTTCCTCCCGCAGGTGCCAGGCGATCGCCTCGCCCTCGCGGTCCTCGTCGGTGGCGAGCAACAGTTCGTCGGCGTCCTTGAGGGCCGCCTTCAGCTTCTTGACCTGCTCCCTGGCCCGCCCGCTGGGCACGATGTAGAGCGGCTCGAAACCGCCCTCGACATCGACGCCGACCGGGTCGCCGAACCGCTCCCGCTTGGCAGCCGGAACCTCGCTCTTCTTCGAGGGCAGGTCACGGATGTGCCCGAGGGAGGACTCCACGACGTATCCCTCGCCGAGGTAGCCGGCGATCGTCTTCACCTTCGCGGGTGACTCGACAATCACCAGATGCTGCGGACTCTGGGCCAACGTGGACTCTCCTCAGGGTGGACCTACGGGCGAAGTGTGCGGGTAAGCGCGGGATGCGCTGCCAACTCGCACCAGACAACGCACCGTATCCGAGATCTCTTCCAGTAAGCCACACACGACACTGCAATACTGAGTTGTGTCAAATCGCGCTTCCGGCCGGACGGGCCTTGGTTTCTCCGCCACGCTGCGCCGGTCTACCTGCCAGCATGGAACGCGACTGACACGCATCGCTCGGATGCGCGCCGCTACGGTCTGCATCCAGGAGGGTGCGACACGGGGGAGCACAACGGGGGGAACGTCGGTGCCTGCTCGACCAGTGGTTGAAGCGCGCCATCTCGGGCTTCGGGACGACGGCGGCTGGTCGTTCAGGAACTTCAACCTCACAGTGCGTCCCGGCGAGCTCGTGGCGCTGGTCGGTCCGGAGGACGGCCGCAGCCAGTTGCTGCGTACGCTGGCCGTCCTGGTCATGCCGACCGAGGGAACGCTGCGCATCTGCGGTCATCCGGTTCCGCAGGCGGCCGACGCCGCTCGCGCGCAGCTCGTCCTCGCCCAGTTGCCCGCAGCCGCGAGATCCGACCCGTCGATCAGCGTGCGCGAGTGTGTCGAGGCCCACCTGGACACGTCCGCACTGCCGGCCGATCTGTTCGAGGCCGCTGCGGCCCTGGTCGGCTTCGTCGCGGACCGCGATGCGCCCGTGGGCACGCTCGCCCCGCTGCAGCGCAAGGGCCTCGAGCTTGCGCTGGCCGTCACCGTGCCCATCGAGCTCATCCTCATCGACAGTGTGGACGCCGACCTCGCGCCCGAAGACCGGGCGACGATATGGAGCGCGCTGCGAGCCGTCGTCCGTACCGGCATCGCACTCATCGCGGGCACGGCGCACACCACGTCGCGAGCCGACACGGTCGTGGAGGTACCGTCCGGGAGTCCCGAGCCCACCGGGTAGCGGGCCCAACCCGCTGTCTACCGTTCGAGGTCACGCAGCCACGTCCACACGATGGTGCCGACCCGGTCGAGCTGGTCCACGTCGACGGCGGCGGGCACGTCCCGCGGCGAGTGGTAGCCGGCGAACGGCACGCTGCCGAGCCGGGCGGCCGGGATGTCCGCCTTCTCGAACGACCAGTGGTCGCTCGCGCGGTTCTCGCAGCGCTCCGCGTCCACGCCCGCCTGCTCGGCGGCGGCCAGCAGCTCGTCCCTTACCTCGGTCGGCCCCGTGCCGCCGGTGCAGACCGGCACGCGCGCCGCCGCGACACCCACCCGGTCCAGTGAGACCATCGCCACGACGCCGTGGTCGTCCGGCAGGTTCCGGACGTACTGCCGGGACCCGAAGTGGTGCATGTTATCCCCGGGCCCGCGCGGCTCCTCGGCGCCGAAGGCGACGAGCCGGACGGGCAGGGACGGTGGCTCTGCCCTGATCAGCCGGGCCAGCTCGAGCACCGCGGCGATGCCGGAGGCGTTGTCCTCCGCACCCGGCGACAGCGCGACCGAGTCGAGATGGCCACCGATCACCACGTGCGGCTCCGCCGGGTCGAAGCCCTCCGGGCTGGCGACGACGTTCGCCGACGTGCCGGGCTCGACGACGGTGCCCCACTCCGGACGGTAGTCCGGGTCGCCCTCGGGCACCGGCACGTCCACAACGTCCACTTGGTAGCCGAGGTCCGCGAACCGGTCGCGGACCCAGCTCGCGGCCTCGTCGAACGCGTCCGAGGTGGCTTCGCGGGGGCCCACCTCATCGGCGAGGTACGCGACAGTGTCGTAGGCCGCCGCAGCGTCGAAGCGCGCCGGCGGTTGCAGCGTCGCCGACACGCCGGGGGCGCCCGCCACGGCCGACGTGTCCGCCGAGGGGGCGGAGC
>JBMCTR010000199.1:0-4515 GCA_048622955.1 Actinomycetota bacterium | reverse complement strand
ACCGGACGGCGTACCACGTCGTCGGGGACACCGTCCGGCGCGCCAGCCGCGACGGACTCCGCGGCGTCGACATCACTGCGGGCATGCTCGACGACGCCGCCAAGGAGCGGCTCGGCCACGGGCTCGGGCTCAGCGACGACGGACTCGCCGAGGTGCTGGACCCTGAGGCCATCGTGCGCAGCCGGACCGTGGACGGCGGCGCGGCGCCGGACACCGTCCGCGGGATGGCGGACCGCTGCGCCCGCGCTGCCGACCGCATCGCCGAGCAGGCGCGGCAGGCCGCGGGCAGCTACGACCGGGCGGAGAACGCCCTGGTCGGCGCGGCGGAGAGGGTCAGCCGTGGCTGACGAGAACCTCGTCGTCCACCGCGATCTCCAGTCGCGGGGGGTTGCGCAGCGTGTTGGACACGTAGCAGACCGCGAAGGCGCGCTCGAGCAGTTGCTGCAGATCGTCGATCTCGTCCCCCGGCCGCACGTCCACCCGCAGCCGCCGGAACCGCGGCCCCTCGTACTCGCCGGAGACGCTCACCTCGAGACTGCTCAGCTCGATGTCCCGCTTCCTCGCCACGTGGTATACCGCCATGCAGAAGCAGGACGCGAGGGACGCGAGGAAGACCTCCGTCGGCATCGGGCCGGTGTCATCGCCTCCGACCGAGGACGGCTCGTCAGTGGGCACGTCGAAGTGCCGGGCGCGCACGGTGCACTGGTAGCCGCCCTTCCACACCGCAACGACTTCCCGCACCCAGCAACCGTAACCGGAGAGCCGACAACGCACGGGAGGCGCCCATGAACGCGACCAACGGCACCGACACCGACCGGCCACCGCGGGTCACGCTCCCCGAGCGGGCGTCGGTGGTCAATGTCGGCCTGGCGATGTTCGCCGAGGCGCTGCAGGCGCAGAACGCCCGCGTCGTCGACGTGGACTGGCGCATTCCGGCCGGCGGCGACGAGTCCCTCGTCCGGGCGCTGACCCGGCTCTACGGGCCTGCCGCCGCGACCGTGGAGGAGGCCAACCGCGAGGCGGTGCGGCGGCTGGACGAGGCGGCCCCGGCTCTCGGGGCGGTCCGCCCCGCAGGCGAGGTCGTGCCGGACATGGGCGGACGCACCGTGCTGCACCCCGGTCCGCCGCTGGACTGGGAGGAGTTCTGCGACCCGCTCCGCCGGTCGGTGCTGGCCACGGTCCTCGTCGAGGGCTGGGCCGACGACCGGGACGGCGCCGCGCGCCTGGTGGCCGGCGGGGACGTCGAACTCGTCCCGGCCAACGACAGGTCCGCGGCGGTGCCGCTGGCCACCACGCTCGGACCGTCCGCGCCGGTGCTGGTCGTCGAGAACGACCAGGGCGGCAACACGGCCTACACGCCGCTGAACCAGGGACCGGGCCAGCGGCAGTGGCTCGGGGCGGACAGCGACGAGTCGGTCCGGCACCTGGCCTGGCTGCGAGATGTCGCCGGACCGCTGCTCGACGCGGTGCTGTCGGACGGCGAGCCCGTCGACCTGTTCTCCATCGCCGCGCAGGGCGTCCAGATGGGCGACGACATCCACATGCGCCTGCAGGCCAGCACCAACCTGCTCATCCGTGCTCTGCTGCCCCGCCTCGCCGCGCTGGACGACCCGCGGCGCGCCGAGCTCGCGCAGTACCTGTCGGAGAACTACCTGTTCTTCCTCAACCCGGCCATCGCGGCCGCCAAGGCGACCGCGGACTGGGCGGCCGGGGTGCCCGGGGCGACGGTCGTCACCGGGATGTCGCGCAACGGCACGACCTTCGGTATCCGGCTCGCCGCGACCGGCGACCGCTGGTTCATCGCGCCCGCACCGCCCGTCGATGACGCGCTCTACCGGGGCGACTTCGGCCCGGACGACGCGGCGCCGGACATCGGCGACAGCGCGATCATCGAGTTGGTCGGGCTCGGCGGGGCCGCCGCGGCCGCCTCCCCGGCCGTGGCGGGGTTCGTCGGCGGCCGGATGAGCGACGCCGTGGAGCGCACGCGGGAGGTGGGCCGCATCTGCGCGGCCCGCAGCTCGCGATTCAAGATCCCGCAACTCGACTTCGCCGGCACCCCGCTCGGCATCGACGTGCGCAAGGTCGTGGAGCTCGAGGCCGTCCCCGCGATCACGACCGGCATCCTCGACGCCTCCGAGGGACGCGGTCAGGTCGGCGCCGGGCTGGCCCGCGCGCCGATCGAGTGCTTCCAGCAGGCCGTGACGGCGCTCAGCGAACTGCTCGCCTGAATCGCCGGAGATCCGGTCCCGCTCGCGTGTCGCTGCCGCGGACGCCGCGGCCGGTACGCCATACTCAGAATACGGCTGAGGCCCCTCCATGTATGAGATGGAGGGGCCTCGCCTTCGTCCTGCCACGCCGATAATCCGGTTTTCCGAGGAGCTTTTCCCCGGCCTCGCGAGAATAGCGACGTAGCAGAACACCCACCGCCGATGACGATGGCGACGGACACATTCCTACGCCTCTCGGCCGCTTTGCGCAACCCGTAGCGGGGCCCGTGACATGATTATTTTTGCGCGATCAGGACTTTTCCACAACAGGCCCCGAGTTATCCAGAGATCGCGCACCTCCGTCCACCGACTCGTCCACAGGTGGCCACATGAGGCAGTATCGGAGGGAAGAGATGAACGGAGGCGAGCGGCCATGAGCACAGCAGTCATCGTCGATGTGGTCCGGACCGCATCGGGCAAGGGCAAGCCCGGTGGGCGGCTTTCCGGCGTGCACCCGACCGACCTGCTCTCCCGCGTCCTGCGCACGCTGGTCGAGCGCAACGACGTCGACCCCGTCCTGGTCGATGACGTGATCGGCGGCTGCGTGTCCCAGGCGAGTGAGCAGACATTCAACATCACCCGCAACGCGGTGCTCGGGGCGGGCTGGCCGGAGGCCGTCCCGGCGACCACCATCGACCGCCAGTGCGGGTCCAGCCAGCAGGCCGTCCATTTCGCCGCGCAGGGCGTTCTCGCCGGCGTTTACGACGTCGTCGTCGCGTGCGGGGTGGAGTCGATGAGCCGGGTGCCGATGGGCTCGAGCACCCAGGGCGCGGACCCGTTCGGTCCCGGCGTGCACGCCCGGTACCCGGACGGCCTGGTGCCCCAGGGGATCTCCGCGGAACTGATCGCCGACAGGTGGGGGCTCGACCGGCAGGCGCTCGACGAGTACGCCGTCGAGTCGCACCGGCGCGCCGCGGCCGCGGCGGCGTCGGGCGCGTTCGACACCGAGATCGTGCCCATCGCGCTCGACGACGGGACCGAGCACGCTGTGGACGAGACCGCCAGGCCCGGCACGACGGTCGAGGCGCTCGCCGGTCTGGAGCCCTCCTTCCGCAACCCGGCCACGACGGCGCGCTTCCCCGACCTGGACTGGAAGATCACCGCCGGCTCCTCGTCGCCGCTCAGCGACGGGGCGTCCGCCGCGCTGATCATGAGCGAGGAGAAGGCAACCGCCCTCGGTCTGCGGCCGCGCGCTCGGTTCCACAGCTTCGCGGTGACGGGCAGCGACCCGGTCCTGATGCTCACCGGAGTGCTCCCTGCCACGAGGAGGATCCTCGACAAGGCGGGGCTGACGATCGACGACATCGACGCGTACGAGGTGAACGAGGCCTTCGCGCCAGTGCCGCTGGTCTGGCTGCGGGAGATCGGCGCCGACCCGGTCCGGCTGAACCCGCGGGGCGGCGCGATCGCCCTGGGCCACCCGCTCGGCGCGTCCGGAACGAAGCTGCTGACCACCCTGGTGAACCAACTCGAGGCGAGCGGCGGCCGGTACGGCCTGCAGACCATGTGCGAGGGCGGCGGCATGGCGAATGCGACGCTGATCGAGCGGCTGTGACCGAGGGGTGTGACATCCGACACACCTGCGCCAGCACTTGACACTGCATGTGCAAGCAGGAGCAGACTTGCCTTCCGTGGTGCTTCAGCAGCCGGGGTTTTTCGATCTCGGCATCGACCCGGAGGCGGAGCGCTTCACGCACTCGGCGGTGACTTCACTTCTTCCGGAGGGTGCCCTCAGCGGCGTGCGGCTGCCGCGGCTGCAGCAGTTCCTCTGGCACGAGTTGCCGATCTACTGGATCGCGGACCTCGAGCTTCATCTCGCCGTCGCCGCGGAACTGGCGGAGCGCTTCACCGCCGAGGGAATGGCCGAGCACGCCGAGGTCTGCACGTCCACCCGCACGGAGCAGATCATCTGGGCATACGGCACGGTGGGCCACGACGCCGGCCTCGAGGCGTACTGCGAGGCCATCCTGGAGGCTTCGCCCGCCCCCACGGTCAGCGCGGCATGGGACGCGGCGCACACGACGAAGCCCCTCCACGTATGAGATGGAGGGGCCCCGCCCGGCCCTGCGTCGCTTACCACGGCCCCGATTGCTCGGGGAGTTCGGCTCCGCCGGGCCTCACCGCCGGAGAATGAGCGGCACTCGCTCACACCAGTTCACGTACACCCGCAATCCGGTGCTTCGCCGTCCCGAAGCTGGCGCTTCAGAAATGGCCTCCATTCCGGTGGCGTGAGTAATTTCTAGCGTAT
>JBMCTR010000198.1:0-4544 GCA_048622955.1 Actinomycetota bacterium | reverse complement strand
TCCCAGGAGTAGTCGTAGGCCATGACCCGCACCTGGTCGGCCGCGGCGCCGATGGCCGCGAAATCCTGCGCGACGTTGCGCTCGTCGTCGCCCTCCTCGGAGGTCTTCGGGTGGACCGCGACGGTGAGCAGCTTGCCCTCGTCACGCAGGCTATCCCCGAGCATGGCCAGGAAGTCGGAGAACTGCTGCCGGTCCGGCGCTTCCAGGTGCTCGTAGTCGATGTCGATGCCGTCGTAGCCCTCCCTGACCGCAAGCTCGACCAGTTCGCGGACGTGGGCACGGACGGCTGCGGGGTCGTGCAGCATGCCCTGGACCAGGTGGGGCTCCCAGTCGCCGTTCCGCAGGTTGGTGACGGTGGGGATGACCTCGATGCCGTTCGCCTGCAACTCCCGCACGCTGCGACGGTCGACGGTGGCGTGCTCGGCGTCCGCGAGCACGACTTCGCCCGTGGGCTCCAGCGAGTACCACACGGGGCTCACCTGGTCGAACAGGTCCAGGTGCTGCCGCACGACGTCGAAGCCCTGGCGCTGGTCCCAGTAGGGCACATATCCGATGCGTTTCGGCTCCGCCGCGGCGGCGCTCGACGCGGCCTGCCCGCCGTCTTCCCGGGAGGCGTCGTCCCGCTCGCGCGAGGTCAAGATCATGGCCAAGACCAGGCCGGCGAGCGCGACGGACACTGCGGCCAGCGTTGTGACTCCGAACCGCCGGGTGTTCCGACCCGAGGTCCGTACCGGCTGCTGGTGAGTCATGGCGGCGTTCCCGGTTCTGGTGTCCGGCGGGCATCGGGGTGGCCATCGGGGTGGGCATCGGGTGCGGCCGGCCCGTCAGCCGTGCCGGAAAGCACGGCTGGCGCTGGCGCCGCGTCGACCGGGCGCCTGGTCGGGCTGGTCCACCTGCCGTCCGACCGGACCCGCCAGGCCATCGGAATCGTCCGTAGCGCCGCGGTGGCGTCGACGAACCGGATTGCCAGGAAGCCCAGGCCGTAGACGAGCAGCGCCGGCCGCCGGAACGCGACTGCGGTCGCACAGGTCAGCAGGTAGTCGGGAAGGACCAGGAAGAGGAGGAGCGTCGGCAGCGTGAGGTAGGCGCCGGACAGGCTGAACAGCCCCGACAGCAGGCCGACGGCGAGCGGTCCGTAGCCGAAGAGGATCAGTACACCCATGGCCGCCAGCAGCCCACCGAGCAGGACGATGCCGATGCTCGCCACGAGGACCTCCGCGAGGAACAGCGCGAGCGCGGCCGAGAACCAGCTACGCCAAAGGCCGTGGCGGCGGAGCGTCTGCCAGAACCCGAGGTGCCAGCGCGTCACCTGCCGGTAGTAGTCACGAAAGTTGTCGGGGTCCTGGGTCGTGGCGTGGACGCTGGGCCGGAATGCGATCTTCCCGAGCCGCTTGCGGTGGACTTCGAAGGTCATGTTGAAGTCCTCGATGACCAGGCCCGGTGGGTTGAGATCCATCGCGCCGAGGATGCTCGTCCGGTACATGCTGGCGAACCCGGGCACGATCGCGGTGACGTTGGTCCACCGCCAGGTCTGCCCGTACTTGAGCCACTGCATGACGGCATAGAGCCGGGTCCGGTACGAGACGAGGAACCGGCCGACGTGTGAGAGCTCCCGCGGACGCCACGCTGACCTGGCGTAGCCGGCGACTGCGACGACGCCCGGCTGGTCGAACAGCGGCAGGCCCCGCTCGAGGTAGTGCTGGTCGAGTCTGGTGTCGGCGTCGACTATGAGCAGCACCGCGAACCGGCCGGGTATGCCGAAGGCCTCGACGGCGGCCTCGATGCCGCCGGCCTTGCCGCGTCCCGGCCGAAGCTCGAGGACGTTGGCCCCGGTGCTCCGGGCGACCGCGGCGGTCTCGTCGTCGCACCCGTCGGCGACGACGTGGACGTTCTGCGGCCTGACCAGGCGTACGACGGATTCGATCGTCGCAGCGATGACGGCTTCCTCGTTGTGCGCCGGGATCAGCACGGCCACATCGGCGGTCGAGAGCCTCCCGCCGGCGCTGGCCGGGGGCTTCGCCTTGCCTCTCAGCCGTTCCGCCGTGAAGCGGAACCCGCCGACCAGGGTCCAGAGGACGAGGTTGACGCCCAGCACGAGCGTCAGGATCAATGCCTCCATCGTCACCGAACCCGCGCACTACCGGCGCCGCTCAGTGCCGGGGCCACCCGGACCAGCCGCCGGCGTCTCGCCAGGATCTCGCCGGTCTCCGGCCCGCACATGAACAACATGTCGACGGCCGCCAGATGAGGGACGAAGCCGCGGCCGATCTGCGCGTACTCCGGATGCTCGAACTGCTGGGAGCGGATGCCGATCCCGGCGCGGTGGAACGGCTCCCAGTCCATTTGCTGGTGGTCGCCGCCGATGGTGCTCGTCAGGTGCTCGGAGCCGCCGACGGCCTGGACGAGCTGAACCACCCGCTCCGCCCTGCCGCCCGCGTGCGGCAGCGAGCTCGCGCGCACGATCCGCACCGGGGCCCTCAGGTACGCGCAGAACGCCTCGATCAGCTCCATGTTGAGGTCGACAAGGTGCTCGTGGTCGTGGGCATAGATCTGCTCGATGATCGGAAAGATCTCGTCGAAGTAGGGCGCCGACCGGTAGGACATCCGCAGCACCTTCAGGTGACGACGCCGGAAGGGTTGGGTGTTGTCGATGCGGACGTCCTTGATGGGCTGGCGGGTGCCCCGCACGTGCCGCAGCGGCACGGACAGCCAGACCGGTCCGGTGTGGGTCTTCACCTGCTGCCGCGCGTGGTACTCGTCCTTGGTGTACTGCACGGTGTCGTAGGCGACGTAGACGTCGCTGGCCAGGATCTTGTCCAGCAGCTTGAGCCAGGGGAGGAAGTTCGGCTGGTGCACCGAAACCGTGGTCTCGCTCATCGGGGGCTCCTTCCTGCTAGAAGACGGCGCGAAGCACGGAGAACCCCTCTGCCGCCTCCACGCTGACCTCCCGCCCGCGGAGCCTGGTCGCGAGCTCCAGGCTCTCGGGGCTGCCGTGGTAGATCGGCGGGCGTACCTGGGAGGCGTGCAGTCGCATCGCTTGTATCTTGACGTCAAGGTAGTCCGAGACGTCGATGTAGCACGTCGGGTGGAAGCGCTCGTGGCCGAACGACCAGAACAGCGACGTGTTGTCGTAGGCGAGCACGAGCGGCACGACGTGCCGCTGGCTCGGCACTCCCGGCCGGGTCGCGGTGACGCAGGCACGGTAGAGCGCCTCGTGGTCCTGGTTGTAGCTCGGCGCCGGAACCATGACCATCGTGGGTTGCACGCGGTCGATGGCGAGCTTGCCGCCGGCCTCGAGGAGGCGGACGAGCTCCCTGCGCGGGACTGTGTCGAGGGCGAGGTGCGTCTGCTCATCGGTGAACAGCAGGTCCCATTCGTCGACCTTCAGCAGCCGCATCACCGACTCGAACTCGCGCAGCCTGGTCTGGTTGGTGACGAGCTTGGTGTTGCGGCCCTCCTCGTCGTCGGCGAAGTGGTCCACGTTGCCCGCCGTCGCCAGCACGACGAAGACCTCGCCGCCCAACGCCTTGATCCGGGCGATGCTGCCCGCGCAGCCGTATGTCTCGTCGTCGGCGTGCGGCGTGATGACCAGGAGGCGTTGCTTGGCCAGGAACTCGTCAGGCAACACGGCCGCGCTCCGCTCCGGTCGTCCGGCCGGCCCCGACAGGGCGGCCGGCGGCGGGCTGTGGCGTCCGGTCCCGGATGACGCTCCGGATGATGTCGTCGAGCCCGAGCCGGGGACGGAACCCGATGAGGTCACGGGCCCGGGAGATGTCCGGGACCCGGCGCGCGGTGTCCTCGAAGCCGTCGCCGTACGCGAGGTGGTAGGGAATGTGCCGGATCGTGCTGCGGGATCCGGACAGCGCGATGACGCGGTCGGCCAGCTGCCGGATCGACACCTCCTCGGGTCGCCCGAGGTTGACGACCTGGCCGTACGCGCCCGGATGGTCGATCAGCCTCACGAGCCCCTCCACCACGTCCCGGACGTGGCAGAAGCAGCGGGTCTGGCTTCCGTCGCCGTAGACGGTCAACGGCTCCTGGCGTAGCGCCTGCTCGACGAACCTGGGGATGACCATGCCGTACCGGCCGCTCTGGCGCGGCCCGGCCACGTTGAAGAAGCGGACGATCACGGTCGGGACGGAGAGGTCCGACCAGAACAGGAAGGCCAGGGTCTCGTCCAGCGCCTTCGCCTCCGCATAGGACCACCGCCGGGTCAGCGGGGAGCCGACGAGGCGGTCCTGGTCCTCGCTCAGCGGCCCGGCCGGGCTTTTCCCGTACACCTCGCTCGTCGACGCGACGAGGATGCGGGTGCCGTGCCGCAGGGCAGCGTCCAGCACGGTCTCGGTCCCGTGGATGTTGGTGCGCAGCCCGTCGAGAGACCGGGTCATGATGAGCTCGACTCCCACGGCCGCGGCCAAGTGGAAGATCGTGTCGGACCGCGCCGCGAGCTTGTCCATGAGGTGCGCGTCGAGGATCGAGCCCCGGACGAAGTGGAAGTTGGGATGGCCGGTGAGCTCGATGACGTTCTGGTAGCCGCCTGTCGA
>JBMCTR010000197.1:0-4569 GCA_048622955.1 Actinomycetota bacterium | reverse complement strand
GTCACACTGGGCCTCGGTGAGGCGGTGCCGGCCGGGGCCACGCTGGTCACGGTGCTCGCGGACGTCCGGGACCCCGGCAACGCGGGCACCGTCATCCGGTGCAGCGACGCTGCGGGCGCCGACGCCGTGATCCTCACGGGAGGCTCAGTGGACCCGCAGGGCGGCAAGAGCGTGCGGGCCTCCGCAGGCAGCCTGTTCCACCTCCCGGTGGCTACCGAGGTACCCGCGTCGGAAGCCGCGGACGCGCTGCGCGATCGCGGGCTCACGCTGCTCGCCGCGGACGCCGGTGCCCGGCTCGACCTCGACGCCGCCGACGGCTCTGGGCTGCTCGCGCGCCCGACCGCGTGGGTGTTCGGCAACGAGGCCTCCGGCCTTGGCACGGAGCTGGCCGGGCTGGTGGACGAGGCGGTGCGGATCCCGATCTACGGTCGCGCCGAGAGCCTCAACCTCGCCGCGGCATCCGCGGTGTGCCTCTACGCATCGGCGCGGGCCCAGCGGAGATCCGGCTAGCCGTTTTCGCATGCCGGCAAAAGATCGGCGATGATCTCTTGCCTTCCTGACCGCCTCCGGTTACTGTCCGGCCAGTTTCATTTCCAGCAGGCCCGAGCGGACGCTCGAGACGCGGGCCTGACGTCTTACTGGCAGATCCGCCAACCGGCGGGACGAGGAGGCGGCGTGGACACTCTCAACGAGATCCTGGGCAACATCAGCAGCTTCATCTGGGGAGGGCTGGACATCCCGGTCGTGGAGTTCGGGCTGCTGGTGCCGCTCCTGCTCGGGACCGGTCTCTACCTGACGATCCTGCTGCGCGGGGTGCAGTTCACCAAGTTCTTCCACGCGATGTGGCTGGCGCTGGTCAAGCGCAAGGAGGAGGGCGCCGAGGGCGACATCGTGCACTACCAGGCGCTCACCGTCGCGCTGGCGGCCACCGTGGGCGTCGGCAACATCGCTGGTGTCGGGACGGCCATCGCGCTCGGCGGCCCGGGTGCGCTGTTCTGGATGTGGATCACCGGCCTGGTCGGCATGGCCACCAAGTACTCGGAGGCCTTCCTCGGGGTGAAGTACCGCCGGGTGGACGCCGCTGGCGAGCAGAGCGGCGGCCCGATGTTCTACCTGAGCGAGGGCATCAGGAATAACTGGGGCAAACTCCTCGCGATCCTGTTCGCGGTGTTCGGCGCGATCGCCGCGTTCGGCATCGGCAACATGATCCAGTCGAACAGCGTGGCGGATGCGCTGGACGAGGAGTGGGGCGTCCCGTTCTGGCTCACCGGCCTCGTCCTCATGGTGGTCGCCGCGGTCGTCATCCTCGGCGGCATCACGGTCATCGGCCGGTTCACCGCCGCGTTCGTGCCGTTCATGGCAATCTTCTACTGCCTCGCCGCGACGGTCATCCTGCTGATCAACATCGGCGATCTGCCGGGCGCGCTCGGGACGATCTTCACCGACGCGTTCACCGGCTCGGCCGCGGCCGGCGGCTTCGCCGGAGCGGCCTTCCTGACCGTCCTGCGTTGGGGCGTGGCGCGCGGCATCTTCTCCAACGAGTCCGGCCTCGGCACCGGCGGCATCGCGGCCGCTGCGGCCAAGACCTCGCACGAGGTCCGGCAGGCGCTGGTGTCGATGACCCAGACGTTCCTGGACACGCTGGTCGTCGTCAGCTTCACCGGACTGGTGATCGTCACGACGGGTGTCTGGCAGACCGGCGAGACCGGCGCCGCGCTG
The DNA here is from genome assembly GCA_048622955.1 of Actinomycetota bacterium. GTDB lineage: Bacteria > Actinomycetota > Actinomycetes > Jiangellales > Jiangellaceae > JBMCTR01. Next base: position 2,850 of record JBMCTR010000197.1, on the reverse strand, counting down.
ACCACGATCGGCTTCCGCGAGGGCCTGCCCGGTGACTGGGGCGGCGCGATCGTCTCGCTCGGCGTCGTGTTCTTCGCGTTCTCGACCCTGCTGGGGTGGGCGTACTACGGCGAGCGCTGCATGGACCGGCTGTTCGGCCGTGCCGCCGTCACGCCGTACCGCCTCGTGTTCTGTGCGGTGATCTTCGTCGGCGCGGTCGCCGAGCTGGAGACCGTATGGACCTTCGGCGACATCATGAACGGCCTGATGGCGCTGCCCAACCTGGTCGGCCTGCTGGTGCTGTCGCTGATGATCAGGCGCGGCAGTTCGCAGTTCTTCAGCCGTCCGGAGTGGAAGATGGTCACTGTCAAGCCCGAGGTGTGAGCCCACAGGCACCCGACGGCGGCACACCACGCGGCAACGGCGCTTCGTGGTGTGCCGCTTTGTGCGCACCGTAGACTCAACCGGTGGCGCCGCCCCGCGCCGGTGCCAACCGAACCATGCCGTTGCTGCTGTTGACGAGCGAGGAAGATGTCCGCGCCGAACACACCGAACGACGCAGCCGACACGTCGGCGCTGCACCCGGACGAGGTCGCCCGGATGCACGACGAGGCCCTGCGCGCCATCGCAGAGGCGTCCGACCTCGACGAGCTCAGGCAGGTACGGCTGGCCCACGCCGGCGACCGCGCGCCGCTGGCGCTGGCCAACCGACAGATCGGCGCGCTGCCGCCGCAGGACCGCAAGGACGCCGGCCAGCGGGTCGGCGCGGCCCGCAAGGCGATCGCCGAGGCACTGGCCCACCGGCAGGCCGCCTTGGAGGCCGAGCGGGAAGCGAGGGTCCTCGTCGAGGAGGCCGTCGACGTCACCCTGCCGTGGGACCGCGCGCCGCGAGGCGCCCGCCACCCGCTGAGCACCATCCAGGAGCGGATCGCGGACGTGTTCACCGACATGGGCTGGGAGGTCGCGGACGGCCCCGAGGTCGAGGCGGAATGGCTGAACTTCGACGCGCTCAACATCGGGCCCGACCACCCCGCCCGCAGCATGCAGGACACCTTCTTCGTCGAGTCCGAGGACTCCGGCGTCGTGCTGCGGACCCACACCTCCCCGGTGCAGGCACGCACCATGCTCGACCGGTCGCCGCCGATCTACGTGATCTGCCCCGGCCGGACGTTCCGCACCGACGAGCTGGACGCCACCCACACCCCGGTGTTCAGCCAGGTCGAGGGGCTCGCGGTGGACGAGGGCATCACCATGGCCCATCTCAAGGGCACGCTCGACCACTTCGCGTCCGCGATGTTCGGCGAGGGCATCACGACCCGGCTGCGCCCGTCCTACTTCCCGTTCACCGAGCCGTCGGCGGAGATGGACCTGCAGTGCTTCGTCTGCCGCGGCGCCTCGGTGGGCAACCCGGACGCACCCTGCCGCACCTGCTCGTCCGAGGGCTGGATCGAATGGGGCGGCTGCGGCATGGTCAACCCGCGGGTACTGGTGGCGTGCGGGGTGGACCCCGAGCGCTACACCGGCTTCGCGTTCGGCATGGGGCTGGAGCGCACGCTGATGTTCCGGCACGGCATCGAGGACATGCGGGACATGCTCGAAGGCGACGTGCGGTTCGCCAGCCGGTTCGGGATGGAGATCTAGATGCGGGTACCCATGTCGTGGCTGCGCGAGCACGTCGCGCTGCCGGCCGCCGAGACGGCCCGGGACGTCGCGACCCGGCTGATCCACGCCGGCCTCGAGGTGGAGCAGGTGGAGCCGGCGGGCGAGGACGTCAAGGGGCCGCTCCTGGTCGGCCGGGTCGCCGGGTTCACCGAGGAGACCCACTCCAACGGCAGGACGATCCGCTGGTGCCAGGTCGACGTCGCCGAGGGCGAGCCCCGGGGCATCGTCTGCGGCGCCCGGAACTTCGACACCGGCGACCTCGTCCCGGTGGCACTGCCCGGCGCGGTGCTGCCCGGCGGGTTCACCATCTCGGCCCGCAAGACGTACGGACACGTCTCGGACGGCATGATCTGCTCGAACTACGAGCTCGGCCTCGGCGAGGACCACACGGGGATCCTCGTGCTGCGGCCGGACGAGGGCGCACCGGGGGACGACGCCGCCGAGGTGCTGCGCCTGCGCGACGACGTGATCGACATCGCGGTCACGCCCGACCGGGGGTACGCGCTGTCGGTGCGGGGCGTCGCCCGGGAGGTCGCGATCGCGTACGACGTGCCGCTGCGCGACCCCGCCGACCTCCCCGTCACCGCGCCCGGCCGCGGCTATCCGGTGCAGGTCGACGATGCCGACCGCTGCCCGGTGTTCGTGGCGCGGACCGTGCGCGGGCTCGACTCCGCCGCGCCGAGCCCGCAGTGGCTGCGGCGGCGGGTCCAGCTGGCGGGGATGCGCCCGATCTCGCTGGCCGTCGACGTCACGAACTACGTGATGCTCGAGCTCGGCCAGCCGATCCACGGGTACGACGCGACCGCGCTGCGCGGGCCGATCGTGGTGCGGCGGGCGCGTCCGGGAGAGAAGCTCACCACGCTCGACGGCGTCGTCCGCGACACCGACCCCGACGACCTGCTCATCACCGACGACTCCGGGCCGATCGGCCTGGCCGGCGTGATGGGCGGCGAGACGACCGAGATGGGGCCGGCGACGACCGACGTCGTGGTGGAGGCCGCGAACTTCGAGGCGACCGGAGTGTCGCGGACGGCCCGGCGGCACAAGCTGCCCAGCGAGGCCTCGCGGCGGTTCGAGCGCGGCGTCGACCCGGCCCTGCCGCCGGCGGCCGCGCAGCGAGTTGTGGACCTGCTCGTCTCGCTCGGCGGCGCGACGGCCGAGCCGGGCGGGACGGTGGACTTGACGACGAATTTGGCGTCGTCGGCGACG
>JBMCTR010000196.1:0-4570 GCA_048622955.1 Actinomycetota bacterium | reverse complement strand
CGTGATCCACGTGGACGACGCCTCGCGCGCCGTCGGCGTGGTCTCGCGGCTGCTGTCGAAGACGCACCGCGACCAGCTCCTGGCCGAGACCGCCGAGGAGCAGGCCGCGCTGCGCGACTCCGGGCGCGACCGCTCGACGGCGCGGCCGACCAGCGCGACGCCCGCGACGCGGTGGAGCGGTTCGCCGCGGACTGCGGCGAGGCGTCGCGGCTCGAGGAGCGCCGGCTGGCGTACGTCGCGGTCACCCGCGCGAGGAGGCTGCTGGCCTGCTCGGGGTACTGGTGGGGTGACGGGGTGCGCCCGAAGCAGCCGTCGGAGTTCCTGCAGGAGGTCCGCGGAGCCTGCGAGGACGGCGCGGGGGCCGTCGGGGTGTGGGTCGAAGAGCCGGGGGAGACCAACCCGCTGGACGAGGTGGCCGCGGAGCTGCGCTGGCCGTACGACCCGCTGGGCGGCCGGCGTGCGGTCATCGAGGAGGGTGCCGGGCTGGTGTGGGCGGCCGCGTCCGGCGAGGACGCACCCGACCTCGTGGCCGAGGCCGAGATCGCCGCGGCCGCCGGCGAGTGGGACACGGAGGTCGAACGGCTGGTCGCCGAACGTGAGCGCACGACCCCGGGGCAGCCCGTGGAGGTGCAGCTGCCGGCGCAGCTGTCGGTGTCGCAGCTGGTGCTGCTGCGGCGCGATCCGGCAGCACTGGCGCAGGCCATCCGGCGCCCGGTGCCCCGTCCGCCGGCCCCGCTGGCCCGCCGGGGGACGCTGTTCCACGCCTGGCTGGAGTCGCGGTGGGGCTCGCCGCGGCTGCTCGACGTGGACGAGTTGCCCGGATCCGCGGACGAGGGCGCGCTCCACGATCACGAGCTCGCGGCCCTGCAGCAGGCCTTCCTCGCCTCGGAGTGGGCGTCCCGGACGCCGGTGGAGGTCGAGCCGCCGTTCGAGCTGCTGGTCGCCGGTGTGCTGGTCCGGGGCCGGGCCGACGCGGTGTTCGCCACTCCGGACGGCGGGCTCGACGTGGTCGACTGGAAGACCGGCCGGCCGCCGAGCACGGCCGACGAGGAGAACGTCCGCGCGGTCCAGCTGGCGGTGTACCGGCTGGCGTTCTCCCGGTTGCGCGGGGTGCCGCTGGACCGGGTCGGCGCGGCGTTCCACTACGTCCGCGACGGCCGGACGCTGCGCCCGGTCGACCTGCTCGCCGAGGCCGAACTCGAGGCCCTTGTCCGCTCCGTCCCCACGGCGGCGGCACCACCCCCTTCCGGTGACCCGTCCGCCCCCGGATAGCGCCCATTCGCCCCTGGCGAGGATCCCGTACCTCAAGAGGCAGACTTCACCTCAGTGATCAAACTCGCGCCGGACGGCCGGATTCGTCGCTCCAACCGACCGTTGGATCACTGAGGTGAAGTTTCCCTCCTGAGGTTGTTCTGGGAGGTGCCCGTCCTACCGATGCCGGGTGGCCGGTCACGCGGCGCAGTCGAGCAGGCCCATCCGCTCCTTGGCGGCGAGCACCCGGGTCGCGCTCCGGTCGACGGAGGCGCGGAACGACGCGTCGGACTCCGCCTCGGCCACCACCGCGTCCACCATCGTGAGGAGTGTGTCCGGCGTCCCCGCGACGATCACGATGTCGCCGCCTGCGCGCAGGAAGTCGAGCGCGCGCCGCCCCGGCGGCACGGAGCTCACCTCGCGGGCGACGCCGAGGTCGTCCGAGATCACGACGCCGTCGAAGCCGAGGTCGCCGCGTACCATGCCGTCGATCACGGTGGGGGAGAAGACGGCCCGGCGATCGGCGTGGATCTCGGTGTAGGTCGCCAGGGCGACCATCAGGAACTGCGCGCCGGCTTCGACCCCGGCGTGAAAGGTGGCCAGGTCTGGATCGTCCCGGGTGGTCGCGGTGTCCACGACTCCGCTGGAGAAGTCGGTGTTGCCGTGGACCTTCCCGAGGCCGGGGAAGTGCTTCACCGCGCTCGCCACGCCGGCGTCGGCCATGCCCGCCACGTACGCGGCGACGTGCTCGGAAGCGGCGCCGGCGTCCGGGCCGTAGCCGCGCCCGAGCGCCCCGACCGGCTCGTTGGCCGAGCCGATCGACTCGGGGACGACGTCGGCCACGGGCGCCAGGTTGAGGTCTACACCGGCGGACCGCAGGTCAGCGCCCCACTCGCCGGCCAGGGCCCGCAACTCCTCCGGCGGCCGTCGCGCCTGCTCGGCGGCGGACGGCATCTGCTCGAAGCCGGGTCCCTTCAGGTGCTGGACCTGTCCGCCCTCCTGGTCGACGGCGACGATCGGTGCCGCGCCGCCGGGGCTGCCGGCCACGGCACGCCCCCGCTCGATCGCGGTCGAGACCACGTCGGCCCCCTCGGTCGCCTGGCCGACGAGCAGGATCGAGCCGACGCGCGCGTCGGCGAGCGCAGCGGGGACGAACGCCGGGTTGCTGTCCACCTCGACACCGCCCATGAACAGCTGACCGACCCGCTCGGCCAGGCTGAGGTCGGCCAGCGCGCGCTCGGCGCACGACTCGGACGTCGGTGTCGTGCGGTCGGGCGCGGGCGTACCCGTGGGAGTGCCCGGGGACCCGGGCGGCGTCCGGCTGGACGGCTGCGCCTCAGGCCCGGGCCGGTTCCGGTCGGTCGGGTTGGTCGGCTCGGCGCCGGTGAGCGAGCGCTCGGCGCCACAGCCCGCGATGCCCGCGGCACCGAGCACGATCGCGCCCGCCACGCCTGCTGCGGTCCGGGTCCACGTCATTGCGGGTCAACATAACCCAGCGCGTGACACGGTCAGCGGCCCGGTCACACGTCCGGGCGTGCGCTCCGTGGTGCCAATCCACAACGTCCGACGTTGTGGATTGGCATCAGCTAGCCGTCGATGCGGCGGATCAGGCCCTCCTGCGCCACCGTCGCGACGAGCCGGCCGGTCGCCGTGAAGATCCGCCCGATCGCCAGCCCGCGCGCCCCGAACGCCGACGGCGCCACCTGGTCGTACAGCAGCCACTCGTCGACCCGGAACGGGCGGTGGAACCACATGGAGTGGTCGAGCGATGCCGTCTGCACGCCGGGCGCGCCGATGTACGTGTCGTGCGGCACGAGCGCGGCGCCGAGCAGCGTCAGGTCGCTGGCGTACGCGAGCACACAGGCGTGCAGGGTGGGATCGTCCGGCAGCGGGCCCGACGCGCGGATCCACAACCGGGCCCGTGCGGGATGCTCGGCCGACCTCATCGCGGCGGCCGAGGCGGAGTCGCCGGCGTACCGGAAATCCACCGCCGCCCACTCCCGCTGCCACAGCCCGCGGGAAGCGCCGGAGTACTTCTCGAAGATCTCCGCGAGCTCGGGGCACTGCTCCGGCGGCGGCGCCTCGGGCATCGCGTCCTGGTGGTCGTAGCCCTCCTCGGCGACGTGGAACGACGCGGTCAGGTAGAAGATCGCCCGGCCGTGCTGGCGGGCGACGACCCGGCGGGTCGTGAACGACCGGCCGTCCCTGAGGTGGTCGACGTCGTAGACGATCGGCACCGTGGGGTCCCCGGGCAGCAGGAAGTACGCGTGCAGCGAGTGGACGGCGCGCTCGGACGGCACGGTGCGCATAGCCGCCACCAGGGCCTGGCCGGCGACCTGCCCGCCGAAGACCCGCTGCTGCACGGTCTCCGGTTGCCGGCCGCGGAACAGGTCGGCGTCGATCCGCTCGAGGTCCAGCAGGTCGATGAGATCGTCCAGCGACTCCGGCACAGCAGGCATGATCCCACGCGCTGCCCGTTGCCGGGTGGCCAGGCACGGCTTGTCGCTGTGCGTGCGCCGGACCGCTCAGTCGCCCTGACGGCTCGGGGCAGGCCACGTCACGTCCACGGTGACGGAGGTGTGGTCCGAGACGGGCAGCCGCTGCGCGGTCACGGTCCGGACGTCGCCGCGGCCCACGCCGTCCGCGAGCACATGATCCCACTGCACGCACGGGCGCCACGAGGGATAGGTCGGAACCCGGGCGAGTTGCTCCCAGCCGCTGATCGCACGGGGCAGCGGTCCGGGGATGTTGAGGTCGGCGAGGAGGAAACGCGGCGCGGGCATTCCGGCGAGCCAGCGCGCGATGGCGCGCAGTTGCCGGACGTTCCAGCCGGGGACGAACGACAGGTGGGCGGCGACCACGGTGAACGGGCCGTCGGGGCCGACCAGGACGCCGGCGAGTGCGACCCGCGGGTGGTCCGGCATCAGCCTGAGGCCGGGACGGCGTGCCACGTGCAGCAGCATCGGGACCGGTGCCGCAGGGAACCGTCGGGCGTACCAGCGCAGCACTCGCAGCCGGGACACCAAGGCGACCCCGCACGCCGGACCGGGCGCGTCGGAGAGCGGGTCGGCCGGCGTCATGCGCCTGCCCGGGATGCCGTCCATAGCCGGGCCGAACCGCCACCACGGCGCCCCGAGCTCCGCGGCCACCACGGCGGCCTGGTCGACCTTGTTGCTGCGGGGCTGCCCGCGGTCCACTTCCTGCAGCGCGAGCACGTCGGTATCCAGGGCGACCGCGGACGCGCGGAGGTCGTCCTGCCGGATCGCCCCGGTCGCGACGGACAGTCCGTGCAGCAGGTTGAACGTCCCGAACCGCAATG
>JBMCTR010000195.1:0-4577 GCA_048622955.1 Actinomycetota bacterium | reverse complement strand
CACCCCGCCGGAGCAGGGCGGCGGCGTACGTGCCGTCGTCTTCCGCGGCCGGCGCTACGACACGGGGGACCGGATGGACTACCTGCGGACGACGGTCCAGCTCGCCTCCGAGCGCGAGGACCTGGGCAAGGAGTTCCGGGCATTCCTGCGCGACTTCGTCGCCAAGCTGCCGGACGAGGATGACATCAGGTGAAACGCGTCGCCGACCACCTGTCGGACGTGCTGTCGGCCGTCCAGCCGCTCACGCCGATCGACGTCCACCTGCTCGACGCGCACGGCTGCATGCTGACCGAGGACGTGGTGGCTCCGTGGCCGCTGCCGCGCTTCGATAACTCCGCGATGGACGGCTACGCCGTTCAGGCCACGGACGTCGCCGGGGCGACCGGGGACGAGCCGGTCGAGCTTCCCGTGGTCGCGGACATCGGCGCGGGTGACTCGGAGCCGGGCGCGATCGGCCCGGGCCTGGCCGCGCGCATCATGACCGGGGCGCCGATGCCGTCCGGAGCGGACGCGGTCGTGCCGGTCGAGGCGACCGACGGCGGGACGGCACGGGTCCGCGTCAGCGAAGCCGTGTCCGAGGGGCGGCACGTCCGGCGCGCCGGCGAGGACGTGCGTGAGGGTGACACGGTTCTCGTGGCGGGCGCCTACCTGGGTGCGACGCAGCTCGGGCTGTTGGCGGCGGTCGGGTTCGACCAGGTCACCGTCCGCCCGCGGCCGCGCGTGGTGGTGATCTCGACCGGCAGCGAGCTGGTCGAGCCCGGCCTGCCGCTGCGCCCCGGCCAGATCACCGACTCCAACTCGTACATGCTGACGGCCGCAGCGTGGGAGGCCGGGGCCGTCGCGTACCGGGTGGCTCCGGTCACGGACGACCCCGCCAAGGTGATGGACCTGATCGAGGACCAGCTGGTGCGTGCCGACCTCGTGGTGACCAGCGGGGGAGTGAGCGCGGGAGCCTACGACGTCGTCAAGCAGGTGCTCTCCGAGCTCGGGACCGTCCGGTTCGACAAGGTCGCCATGCAGCCGGGCATGCCGCAGGGCTTCGGCGTCATCGGCGAGTCGGACACGCCGATCTTCACGCTGCCGGGCAACCCGGTCAGCGCGTTCGTCTCGTTCGAGGTGTTCGTCCGTCCCGCCATCCGCAAGATGCTGGGCTCGCCGCGGCTCCACCTGCCGAGCACCAAGGCCGTGCTCCAGGCGACGCTGCGGTCGCCCGAGGGCAAGCGGCAGTTCGCCCGCGCTCGTCTGCTGCCCACCCGGGACGGCGCTCACCAGGTCACGCCGCTGGCGGGGCAAGGGTCGCACTTGCTGGGGGACCTCGCGCACGCCAACGCTCTCATCGTGGTGCCGGAGCAGGTCACCGAGGTCGCTGCCGGGCAGGTCGTCGAGACCGTGCTCCTCGAGCGGCGGAAGGAGTAGCCGATGGCCGAGCGGCTGAGTCATGTGGACGAGCGCGGCGCCGCCCGGATGGTGGACGTCTCGGGCAAGGACGTGACGGCGCGCACCGCGCGGGCCAGCGGCCGCGTGCTCGTGTCGCCGCGCGTGGTCAAGCTGCTGCGCGGCGAGGGGGTGCCGAAGGGGGACGCGCTGGGCGTCGCGCGGATCGCCGGCATCCAGGGGGCCAAGCGGACGCCGGACCTGGTGCCGCTGTGCCACCCGGTGGCGCTGCACGGGGTGGACGTTGATCTGGAGGTGGCCGACGACGCCGTCGAGATCACCGCTGCCGTGCGGACGGCCGACCGCACGGGTGTGGAGATGGAGGCGCTCAGCGCGGTCGCGGCCGCGGCGCTGACGGTCGTCGACATGGTCAAGGCCGTCGACAAGGGCGCGACGATCACCGACGTCCGCGTGGAGGAGAAGGCCGGCGGCCGGTCGGGAACCTGGCGACGGGCGGCCGGGCAGTGAAAGCGCTGGTCGTGAGCGTGTCGACGCGGGCCGCCGGCGGAGTCTACGAGGACCGCGGCGGGCCGCTGATCGTGGCCGACCTCCAGGAACGGCAGGTGGACGCGGACGGGCCGCGCGTCGTGCCGGACGGCGAGGAGGTCGAGAAGGCCTTGCGCGCCGGCGTCGACGAGGGCTACGACATCATCGTGTCCACCGGAGGGACGGGCATCGCGCCCCGCGACGTCACCCCGGAGATGACCAGGCGGGTCATCGACCGGGAGGTCCCTGGGCTGGCGGAGGCCATCCGCGCGTACGGGGTGGCGTCCGGCGTGCCGACCGCGGCGCTGTCCCGCGGTGTGGTCGGGACCGCAGGCCGGACGCTCATCGTCAACCTGCCGGGCTCGCCGGGCGGGGTCCGCGACGGGCTGGCCGTGATCGGCCCCGTGCTGGCGCACGCCGTGGACCAGCTGCGCGGAGGTGACCACTGAACGGCTACGAGCGCCTTGACTGGCCCGTCCGGCTCTCTGAGGGCCCGGTCGGGCTCCGGCACCTGCGGTACCGCGACGCGAGGGCCTGGACGGACGTACGCAGCCGGAACGCCGAGTGGCTGCGGCCGTGGGAGCCGACCTCGCCCCTGCCCGGGGTGCGGCCGGTGGGCTCGTTCCGGCACATGGTGCGGAGGTACAACGCGCAGGCCCGGGCCGGCGAGGCGCTGCCGTGGATCGTCACGTACGAGGACCGGTTGGTCGGCCAGTTGACGATCTCGGGCATCACCTGGGGCTCCGCCCGGATGGGGAGTGCCGGATACTGGGTGGACCAGGCCGTGGCGGGGCGCGGCGTGATCCCCACGGCGCTGGCGATGGCGGTCGACCACTGTTTCTTCGCGGTCGGCCTGCACCGGATCGAGGTCAACATCCGCCCCGAGAACCAGGCGTCGCTGCGCGTGGTGCGCAAGCTCGGCTTCCGCGAGGAGGGCGTCCGCGAGCGCTACCTGCACATCGACGGCGCGTGGCGCGACCACCTGTCGTTCGCGCTGACCACCGACGAGGTGCCGGGCGGCCTGCTGCGCCGCTGGCGCGCCTCCCGCGCCGTCCACTGACCGGTTCGATCACGTTCAGCAGGCGCAGCCCTGCCGCGGCAGGCACGCGGGCCTGGTGGCGCAACGATATGCCTGACGGCGTTGCGGCTGACAGGATCGGCTGCGGCTCATCGAATCACGTTCGTCACATCCGTTACGTGCGACACACCGGCCGGGGTCCTGCCCGGCGCGGCCCCGGCACCGTAGCGTTCTACGATGTGGGATCCAGTGGTCTGCTCTACGCGGCGATCGTGGCCGCGTGGGCCGCCGTGCTGGTGCCCCGCTGGATCCGCCGCAACGAGGAGATCGACCGGGCGAGGGAGGAGGACACGTCCCGGGGCGTCCGGGTGCTCGATCGCCAGCAGCGGCACGCCCGCGCCCACTCCGGCCTCTCGGCCGACAGAGAGCCGCCCGCCCGCCGGCCCCCGACCGCCGACGGCGCGGACGCAACCACAACGGAACCGCCCGCTGACCCCCCTTCCATCGGCAGGAGTGCGGCGGCCCGGCGGCGCCGCGTCCTCACCCTGCTCCTCGTCACGCTCGGCGGCACCATGGGCGGCGCGGCCGCGGGCGTGATCCCCGCCGGGCTTGTCACCGTCCCTGGGGTCCTGCTGCTGGTCTTCCTCGTCCTCGCCCGGTGGGCGGCGGCGACGGAAGCCCGCCGGCGTCGCGCGGCCGCTCGTCGTGAAGCGATGCGTCGCCGCGCGCTGGCGGCCGAGCAGCCCGCAGAGCCCGCCAAGCGCGTCGCCGTGCTCGATGACCCAACGTCGGCCGCGTCGCGTGACCCCAACGCCTGGGACCCGGTTCCGGTGCCGCGGCCGACCTACCTCACCAAGCCCAGGGCGGAGCCGAGGGTCGTGCGGAAGATCGACCTGTCCAGCCCCGGCGCGTGGACGTCCGGCCGGCTGAACCCGGACAGTGCGGTCGTGCCGCCGCCGCAGCCCGCGGAACGCTCCGACGTGCGTGAACGGCGACGGGCGGTCGGCGACTGATTCGGAGTTCGGGCCGGTCGGGTGCTATCGTTCACGGGGTCATCCCACGGGGCTGTGGCGCAGTCCGGTAGCGCACCTCGTTCGCATCGAGGGGGTCAGGGGTTCAAATCCCCTCAGCTCCACTTCAGACAACCGCCCGTGAACTCGCGTTGCAACGCCCGCCGCGATGAGCGACAGGGTTGAGGCATGCGAACCATGACCGCAGCCGTGCTGACCCGGCACGGCGGGGTCGCCGAGTTCGCGGCCGTTGCGGCCGAGCAGGTCTCTCAGGCATCAGCACACCGGCAAGATCGTGATCACTGTGGGTGGCTAAGCCAGCACAGCGTTCACGTCCGGGTCGAGGCTCGCCACGGTGAGGCGGGCTGCCGCCACGTCCTGGCCGGTGACCAGCTGCGGCAGGGCGAGCAGGACCTCGCGGTCGGCCGCATGCGGCGCGATGCCCTGATCGAGCGCCTCACCTGCCCGCCGCCGGCTCGACGCGAGGTCATTCTCGGCGTCGTCGAGCCAGCGCAGCAGCCGCTGCCAGGCGTCCCCGTCCGCGGTCGGGGCGACGCCGCGCAGCATCGCCCGGAGCACGACGTCCCGGCGGATCGTCCTCGACACTTCAGTGAGCGACGGGTCGGTAC
>JBMCTR010000194.1:0-4580 GCA_048622955.1 Actinomycetota bacterium | reverse complement strand
TCCGCGTACTGCGCTGTCGCCGCGCGCATCGCCGCCACATCCGCCGAGACATCCGGCGAGACATCCGCCGGCACATCCGGCGACGCGGCGTCCGACGGCGCATCCGCAGGCACCGCCGGCGAGGACTCCTGCGCGCCCGCGGCGTCCGCCGACTCCCCCACGACGCCTTCCGAGCCGCAGCCGGAAACGAGCACGGCCAGTACACCTGCGGCTACGGGCGCCACACCACGGCGTGCCATCGCCCTCACCCCTCCTGCACTTCGAAGATCTCGTCGGCCAGCAGCCCGTGCGCCTTCGCCACGCCCGCCGCCGTCGGCCCCTTCCGGCAACTGACGATGAGCGTCCATGAACAGCGCCATCACAAACCTCCTTCTCGTAGACCCGACCGGCTCCATTCGTGGATCGCCGGTCGTTCCCGCGTTCTGGAAAGAGGCTCGCTCCTGCGCTCCCCGCTCGACATCGGGATCCGCGGCCTATCCGCGGCGGCTCACTTCCCTATATCCGCCGGCACGATTCCCCACTCGCGCGCGACGCGCGCGGCCTCCCGCCGGTTGCGGACTCCGAGCTTGGCCAGAATCGCCGAGACGTGGTGGCCTGCCGTCTTGGGTGAGATGAACAGCGATGCAGCGATGTCGGCGTTCGTCCGGTCATCGGCGACGTGCGCCAGTACTTCGAGCTCCCGTTCAGTGAGCCCCGCCGGGTTCGCCAGGGTGCTCGGTCTCGGCCGGCGTGGCAGGCGCGCTCCCGATGCCCGCAGCCGTGCGGCGACCCGCTCGCCCAGCGGAGCCGCGCCGAGGCCGTCCAGGATCCGCAGCGCGGCCACCAGGTCGCCAACCTCGTCGCTGTCGAACAGGGCGAAGGCCGCCTCGTACGGGCAGCCGATCGCCTCCCACGACGCGGCGGCGCCTTGCCAGTCGCCGTTGATCTGCCGGGCGTACGGCTCGTACGCGGTGGACGGCAGCACGTCCAGCGCGTCCGTGCGCCACAGCCAGAAGGCCAGCTCGCCGACGGAGTATCGGTGCTCCAACCGAAGGCCCAGCCTGTAGGTCTCCGTGATCAGCTCGGGCACCTGCTCCGGGCGGCCGGCCAACCAGGCGGCCTCCGCCCTGCCCGCCGCGACCGGCCACAGCCGCTGGAGGTCGCCCGTCCGCAGCGCGAGCTCCCACGCTTCCGCCAGCGGGCCTTCCGGGTCCGGGTTTCCGCTGCGGGCACGCAGCCGTCCGAGCACCGTCAACGCCACGATGCGGGTGGTCGGAGCGACGCTCGACACACCAACGATCTCGCCGGCGACCTCCCCGGCGTCCGACCAGCGTCCCTGCTCCAGATGAGACCGGGCGAGCCAGGCGAGGCTGTACCACAGGGACGCGTCGAGGTCGCGCTGCCGGCACCACGCCGCCGCCTCGTGCAGCCAGCGGTCCGCCGCGGCGTACCGCCGGACTTCACCCGCCCCACTGCCGAGATTGACCAGGCCACTGGCGACCACCCCGTCGTCACTGCGCTCACGGGCGACCGCGACGCTGCGCTCGAGCAGCGCCTCGGCCACATCCGGGTCGACGAACCACTGTGCGGAGCCGACCGCGTTGAGCGCCCGGCTGAGCGTCGCCGTGTCGCCGTACCGCTCGGCGAGCTCGATCGCCCGCCGGCCGCGGAGGACGGCGCCGGGAACGTCGCGCGCAAGCATGCGCAGGGAAGCGTCGCTGGCGTAGACGGCGGCAAGCGCGGGGCTGTCGCCCTGCGTCTCGACGCGCTCGGTGGCGGCCCGCATCTCCTCGTGGGCTTCGGCACTGCGCCCGGCCTGCCAGAGCAGCTGTGCATGGCCGGCCATGCTGCGCGCGAGGCTCGAGGTCTCCCCGAGCTCCCCCCACCTGTCCACCGCCTCGGTCGCGGCCTCGATCGCGTCCGTGACCCGCCCGACGGAAGCGCACTCAGCCGCGTACCGGTCCAGCAACGCGGCATGCTCCCGGGCCGGAAGCAGGTGCGCGTGCCGCAGTGCGGTTTCGTAATGCGCGGCGGCTTCCCGGTGCGCACCGAGGCCGCCGGCTCGGGCCGCGGCCGCCGGCGCGTACGCCAGGAGCGCACCGGCGTCATCCGCGCGGTGCGCGTGGTAGGCCAGCCGGGCCACGTCTGTGCCGGACCGGGCAGCGAGGTGGGCGAGCACCTGCTCATGCAGCCTTCGCAGTCGTGCGGCCGGGATGGACGCTTCGACCGCACGGCGGGCCAACTCGTGCCGGAACCGCACGCCGCCCTCCGTGTCGTACAGCAGCAGCCCGGCGCGCTCGCACGCCTCGAGCGCGGCGGCTACGTCACCGGCGACCGCCTCGAGGAGCGCCACATCTCCCGCGTCGGGCACGACCGCCGCGGCCTCCAGCACCGGCCGCGCGGACGCGGGGAGTCGGCTCACCCGCGCCAGCACGGCGTCGGCGACTGTCTCGGGCACCACATCGGTCCCGCCGACGGCCAGCAACTCGGTGACGAAGAACGGGTTGCCGGCCGTCACCTCGTACACCCGCGCCGCGTCGACGCCGTGGCCCACCGCCAACTCCGCGACGCTGGGCTCGGACAGCGGGTGGAGCGTGATCCTGTGCACGGCGGGCACCGTTGCGAGGTCCCCGAGCACCGACCGCAGCGGGTGATCACTTCCCAACTCGTCATCGCGGTACGTCGCGACGACGACGGCCTGCGTGTCGGCGACGCGTCTGGCGGCGTAGAGCAGCAGGTCCCGTGTCGCGTCGTCCGCCCAGTGGACGTCCTCGATCACTGCGATCACCGGCCGCGGCGGCGACCGCAGTGCATCCAGAAAGGCGGTGAACAGCTCGTGGCGGCCGGCCTCCGCCATCATCGACGCCAGGTCGCCGCCCGCCGTCCGTGCGATGTCGTGCAGCGGTCCCAGGGGGCGCGGTGTGGTCAGGGCGTCGCACGCACCCCACCACACCGACGCGCGGTCACCATGCCGCTCGCCGAAGGCCCTTACCAGCGAGGTCTTGCCCGTCCCCGCCTCACCGGCGATCAGCACGGCGCAGCCGCGACCGCCCGCTGCGGCCGCCAGGCACGACTCCAGGACCGCAAGCGGCTCGTCCCGCTCCAGCAGGTCCATCTTCGAACAGTATCGACGGCCACACCGACAGGCCAGAGTCCGCTGCTGGGACACCCGCCACGGCAGATACCGTGACCAGGTGAGCGAGACACCGGAGACCGAATCCACCGCCGGGCCACGCCGATCCCGCCGGTGGGCGATCCCGACGGCTGCGGCCGCGGTCGGCGGGCTCGTCCTGGCCGGAAGCGTCTACGCGCTGACGGACGGCGGAGCCGACGAGCAGTCGGCCCCGGGGCCGACCGGCACCGCCTCCGAGACCGGGTCTCCACCGACGGACGGCGACGGCGGGGATGGCGGGGACGACCCGGCCGCCGATCCGGACGACGAGACGCTCGATCCGATGCTGCTGGAGTGCATGGCTCCCGAGGGAGGCCCCGGCGCTGGCGACGGCGACGGCGACGGCTCGATCCCGGACGCGGACATCGACGTCCAGGTCGACGCCATCGCCGACATCGTCGAGGAGGAACGCGGGCTCGCCGGTGTCGATGAGCTGGACGTCGAGTTCGTCACGCTCGACGAGGTCCAGGAGCGGGCCGTCGAGCTCAACGCCGAGGAAGCCGATCCCGAGGAGGCGGCCGAGGACGCGCGCATCCTCGCCGCGCTCGGTGCCGTCGAGCCCGGCATCGACCTCGTCGAGGCCCAACTGGACGCGCTCGACGCCGGGGTCAGCGGCTTCTACAACACGGAGACGGAGGAGCTGGTCATCGGATCGACGTCGATGGACGCCCTCGGCGCGGTGACCACGTCGCACGAATTGGTACACGCCATGGCCGACGCCTCGTTCGAGTTGCCGAGCGTGGAGAGCATCGACGAGTCGGCGGGCGCCGACGCCGGCTTAGCCGCGCTCAGTGCCATCGAGGGCGACGCGTCGCTGTACAGCCAGCGGTTCGCGCTCAACCATCTGCCCTTCAACGAGCTGCTGGGGTTGGACGCGACTGCGGCCGAGGCGGACGCGGCGCTCGACGAGCTGCCCTACGTCATCGGGCGCAGCCTGCTGTTCCCGTACGAGGAGGGCCTGATGTTCAGCTGCGCCGTGTTCCTGGACGGGGGGTGGGACGCGATCGACCGCACCTATGACGACCCGCCCACGACCACCGCCCAGGTGCTGTTCCCGGAGCGGTACCTGGCGGGCGAGGAGGCCGTCGACGTCCGCGACCCGGAGGGACCCGCCGGGTGGGACGTCCTGGAGTCCGACACCTTCGGCGCAGCGGACCTGCTGTTCCTGCTCGAAGCTCCAGGCGACGACGAGAGCGCAGCACTGCCCGACCCCGTCGACCGCGTCGCGGCGTGGGCCGGCGGCGAACTGACCGCCTGGACCGACGGGGACGCCACCGCCGTGGCCGTCATGCTGGCCGACCGCGGCGGCACGACACCGCTGTGCGAGACCGTGACCGACTTCTACGCGGCCGCGTACCCTGGAGCGGAACGGTCCGCGGACGACGGCGGGACGACGTTCGAGGGGCCGGAGCAGGCCGCGGTCGTCCGC
>JBMCTR010000193.1:0-4582 GCA_048622955.1 Actinomycetota bacterium | reverse complement strand
GCCGGCCGCTCGCCGGCCACGGCGCGCGCCTCGTCGTTGTCGGGAGCGACCGAACGCCCGGTGGGGTCGAAGGTGAACAGCGCTTCCCGGGGCTCCTCGCTCACCTGCCACGCGGCGCTCACCACCCAGCGGCCGTCGTCGCGCCGCCAGGCGTCCCACTCGATGGTCTCCGGATCGACGTCGAAGCTGCTGACCCACTCGGCGACCCGCTCGCTCAGCGGACGGTTGGGCGGGTCGCCGCCGGTCCGGCGGATCACCGCCTGCTGTGCGCGGTCGGCGACGTGCTGGCGTTCGGCGAGCACGGGGCCGGCGAAGCGCATCACTCGTTCCAGCGGGACGCCCGCCGTGGCCGCCAGCGACTCGACGCTCTCACCACCCCGGACCTTGGCCTGGATGTCACGGGGGCGTAGTTGGCTGTCCATCTGGACCTCCAGCTGCCCGAGGCGGGCGCGGTCGCCGCGCAGCGCGGCGTAGAGGCGCTCGTCCAAGGGCAGCGACATCGGGGTGTCGTCGTCGGTGGCGCGAAGGATGAGCCGAGTCCCGTCGTCGCTCATCGCGACGAGTCGGAGCTCACGCATTCCCCGGCCTCCTCCTGCTCGCTTCACCCATCGTGGCTGCGGCCGCTCGGCCAGCCAAGCCGCCACGCCGCGAGGGGGTCCGACGGCCGAGGCTACGCCACATCACCAGGGCTATCACCGGGGCCGGCATCGGGGTTGCGGCGCTCGCGCTGCGCGAGCGGCTCCCGATCGCTGCGACGACGGGCGGCGCGGGAGCCGAGCGCTCCGGCCACGGCGGCGAGACCACCGCAGGCCGACGCCACGAGGAAGCTCGCCGACGGGCCGATCCGGTCGATGACGGGGCCGATCGCCGCGGCGCCGAGTGCCGCGCCCACGGTGATCGCCATGGCGGCCCACGCCAGGCCCTCGGTCAGCCGGCCCGCCGGCACCTCGGCTTCCACCATCGAGAATCCGGCGATGAGCGTCGGGGCGATGGCGATACCCGCCACGAAGATCGCGGCGAACAGCAGCGGGACGCTGCCGACGAGGGCCAGCGGGACGACGGCCAGCCCGAACGCCGCCAGGCCGACCGCGAACCGCCGCTGCGGCGGCGTCTTCCAGTGGATCGAGCCCGCGGCGACGCCGGCGAGCAGGCTGCCGGACGCGAGAATCGCAAGCGCCGGGCCGGACGCGGCCGTGGCGCCGAGGTGCTCCGCGAGCGCCACGGTGCCGAGTTCCACGATGCCGAAGATGCCGCCCATGAACGCGAACGCGGCCACCATCCCGGCGAGCGCCACGACGGGCAGGGCTTCCCGGGCGTCGCCGGCGGTGTGCACGCGGACCGAAGGCTCCGTGGCGCGCTGGGCGGCGAAGGCGTACCCCCCGCCCACCGTGAGGGCGAGAACGGCCGCCAGCCCGCCGAGCGGGTGCACGCCGGTCGCCAGGAAGACGGCCAGCAGCGGTCCCACCACGTAGACCACCTCGTCGAGCACCGACTCCCAGGCGAAGGCGGTGCTCAACCGCGGCGCGGTGTGGAGCCGGGCCCAGCGCGCGCGGACGAGCGCCCCGATCTGCGGGAAGGTGAGGCCGGTGGCCGCGGCGGCCGCCAGCAGCAACAGGAACGGCGCCTCTCCGACCGCCGCCGGGCCGACGATCGCGGTCAGCGAGCCGAGGGCGAGGCCGAACCCGGTTAGCAGCGGCACCAGCAGGCGGCGCTGGCCGTACCGGTCGGCCACCCTGGCCTGCAGCGGGGAGCCGATCGCGTGCGCGAGCGTCGCGACGCCGGCGGCCAGACCCGCGCGGGTGTACGTGCCTCCGGACCCGGAGACCGCGAGCACGATCGCCAAGCCGAACATCGACATCGGCAGCCGGGCCACCAGGCCCGTCGCCGAGAAGGCCAGCGCCCCAGGGGTACGCAGCACGGCGGCGTACGGCCGGAACGGACGCGGAACGGACGGCGCGGGCATCTCACCCGCCGCCACAGTGCGCACGGCCGCCGACAGTCACGGCTCCGATGATGCCGAACGGGTCCGGCAGTCTGCGGCCGCCGGGCCTGGCAGGATCGTAGCCGTGAGTTCCGATCCGTACGACGCGTTGCTGCTGGTCTCCTTCGGCGGGCCGGAGGGGCCGGAGGACGTCGTCCCGTTCCTTGAGAACGTCACCCGCGGGCGCGGGATCCCCCGGGAACGCCTCGACGAGGTCGCCGAGCACTACCACGCCTTCGGGGGCCGGAGCCCGATCAACGACCAGAACCGCGCTCTTATCGCGGCGATCGAGAGCGACCTGGCCGCAGCCGGGGTGTCCGTACCGGTGTACTGGGGCAACCGGAACTGGCATCCCTTTCTGGCGGACACGCTCTCCCGGATGCGGGACGACGGGGTGTCCCGCGCCGCGGCGTTCCTCACGAGCGCGTACTCGTCCTACTCCGGGTGCCGGCAGTACCGGGAGGACCTGGCCGAGGCGGCAGCGGCGGCCAGGGCGGTTGGTCCCGGCGTCCCGCGGATCGACCGGCTCCGGCAGTACTTCGACCATCCGGGCTTCGTGGACGCGAACGTGGACGCCGTGCTGGCGGCGCTGGCCGAACTGCCGCCGGACCTGGTGGGCGGGGCCAGGCTGGTGTACGTCACGCACTCCATCCCCACGGCCATGGCCGAGACGTCCGGCCCGCACGGGGGTGCGTACGAGGACCAGCACGTCGCCGTGGCCAGGGCGGTGACCGCGAGGGTGGCCGAGCGGGGCGGCGGAAGCCACGCGCACGACCTGGTGTACTGCTCGCGGAGCGGGCCGCCGGATGTGCCGTGGCTCGAGCCGGACGTGAACGACCATCTGGAGAAGCTGGCGGACAGCGGCGTCCGGACGGTCGTGCTGGCACCGATCGGGTTCGTCTCCGACCACATGGAGGTCGCGTTCGACCTGGATACCGAGGCGCTGGACACTGCCCGGCGGCTCGGACTGACCGCCGTGCGGGCGGGCACCGCCGGCACCCACCCCGCCTTCGTGGCCGCCGTCCGCGACCTGCTCGTGGAGCGCGCGGCGGTGGAGCGGGGTGAGCGGCCGGTCCGGGCGAGCATCGGCCCTCCGGGGCCGTGGCACGACGTGTGTCCCGCCGGATGCTGCCCGAACCTCCGCGGGCCGCGTCCCGCGCTGGGCGGGGCCGACGATGGCTGACCCAGCGGCGCTGCTGGACCTCGCCGTCGCCGTGGCCCGCGAGGCGGGGGAGTTGGTCCACCAGCGGCGGCAGGCGGTGACCCGGATGGCCGTCTCGGCGACGAAGACCACTCCGACCGACGTCGTGACCGAATCGGACACGGCCGCCGAGAACCTGATCAAGGAACGGTTGCTGGACGCCCGGCCGGACGACGCCGTGCTGGCGGAGGAGGGCGGCCGGTCCCTGGGAGAGTCCGGCGTGCGCTGGGTGGTCGACCCGATCGACGGGACGGTCAACTACCTGTACGGCATCCCGCAGTACGCCGTGTCGATCGCCGCGCAACTCGCCGGGGAGACGGTGGCCGGCGTGGTGCACAACCCGGTGAGCGGCGAGACCTGGACGGCGGTGCGCGGCCAGGGTGCGTTCCTCGACGGGTCGCCGGTGCACGAGTCGGGCTGTGAGCGGCTCGACATGGCGCTGGTCGCGACGGGGTTCGGCTACGACGCGGCGCGGCGCCAGCGGCAGGCCGAGGTGCTGCGCCGGATCATGCCGTCGATCCGCGACGTCCGGCGCGCCGGTGCCGCCTCGATCGACCTGTGCTGGGTCGCCACGGGGCGTGTGGACGCCTACTACGAGCGCGGGCTCGCGCCGTGGGACCTGGCCGCCGGGAGCCTGATCGCCGTCGAGGCGGGGGCGGTCGTCGGCGGGTTGCACGGCGCACCCGCGGGCAGGGACATGGTCATCGCCACCGGCCCGGCGCTGTTCGGAGCGCTGCACGACCTGCTGGCCCCGCTGCGGCCGGACCGCGACGACTGATCGCCCCGGGGCGTGGGCGGCGGCTCGGCGGAGTGGCCGCGGGAATGACTGCCGCAGCCGGGGGGTTACGTAGGGCCGGTGGGCGGGAAGTTGTCTCGTGCTCGGCGGGGCGGATACGTGTTCCCGGGTGCGATGGGGCAGAATTCCCGCCTTGGATCGGGCACAAAGAACGGCCGCGAGGCGTTACGAGGGGCACGGTCGTTGCCCGACCCGCACAACTGACCACGTACACCCGCACAAGGGGGAACGAGTACTTATGGCTACAGACTACGATGCACCGCGCAAGACTGAGGAAGAGATCTCCGAGGACTCGCTCGACGACCTGAAGGCCCGCCGGATGGATACGTCGTCCGGGATTGTGGATGTTGACGAGGCGGAGCTCGCCGAGTCGCACGAGCTTCCCGGCGCGGACCTGTCGAACGAGGAGTTGTCCATCCGGGTGCTTCCGAGGCAGTCGGATGAGTTCACCTGTTCGAGCTGCTTCCTGGTGCATCACCGCAGTCAGCTTGCCAGCGAGCGCAACGGGCAGCTGATTTGCCGTGACTGCGCCGCCTGAGCGGCCGCGTTCCGGCGCTGTTGATCACGTTAACCACCCCATTGGGTCCCTTACCAGGTGCACAGC
>JBMCTR010000192.1:0-4595 GCA_048622955.1 Actinomycetota bacterium | reverse complement strand
ACCTGGGCGACCACGGGTGGTACGACAAGCGGTTCATGTACGAGGAGTCGATGCGGATGCCGCTGCTGGTGCGCTACCCGCGCGCGGTGCCGGCGGGCCTGAGCAGCCGCGACATCGTGCTGAACGTCGACTTCGCCCCCACGCTGCTGGACCTCGGCGGGGTACCGGTCCCCGAGCGGATGCAGGGCAGGTCGTTCCGCGGCGTCCTGCGCGGCGAGACCCCGGCGGACTGGCGGCGTTCGATGTACTACCGCTACTGGGTGCACCAGGACGTGATGCACCACGTCTGGGCGCACTACGGCGTGCGGACCGACCGGTACAAGCTGATCTACTACTACGCCGAGCCGTGCGGCGTCTCGGGCGCGAGCCCCCAGCGCCGGACGCCCGAGTGGGAGCTGTTCGACCTCGACCGCGACCCCGACGAGTTGCGCAACGTCGTCGGCGAGCCGGCGTACCGCGACGTCCGCGCACAGCTCGCCGGCGAGCTGCGGCGGCTCCAGCGGGAGGTCGGCGACGTCGACTGCGCGCCGCTGCCGGAGCGCACGGGGTTGGAGATGTGAACGGCGACGGGCGGCTGGCGTTCCCAGCAGGCTTTCTCTGGGGTGTCGGGACGTCCGCCTACCAGATCGAGGGTGCGGTGGACGCCGACGGGCGCGGCGAGTCGATCTGGGACCGGTTCAGCGCCGCACCGGGCGCGATCGCCGACGGCTCCACCGGCGCCCGAGCGTGCGACCACTACCACCGCGTCGAGTCCGATCTCGACCTGCTCGCGGCCCTGGGCGTCGGCGCGTACCGGTTCTCGATCGCCTGGCCCCGGCTGTTCCCCGACGGCGGCTCGACTCCCAACCCGGCCGGTTTCGGGTTCTACGACCGCCTGGTGGACGGATTGCTGGAGCGCGGGATCCGGCCGGCTCCGACGCTCTACCACTGGGACCTGCCGCAGCGGCTGCAGGACCGCGGCGGGTGGACGGACCGCGGCACCGTCGACCGGTTCGTGCACTACGCGGCCGCAGCGTTCGAGGCGCTCGGCGACCGGGTCCGGCTGTGGATGACGCACAACGAGCCCTGGATGGTGAGCTTCATCGGCCACCTCCGGGGCGTGCACGCTCCCGGCATGCGCGACCTCCAGGCTGCGCTGCGCGCGGCGCACCACCTGTTGCTGTCGCACGGCGAGGCGGTGCGAGCCTTCCGCGCGAGCGGCCGCCCGGGAGACATCGGCATCGTGCTGAACCTGCTGCCCACCTACCCGGTTACCGGCAGCGCGGCGGACCGGGACGCCGCGCGGGGGTCGGACGGCTACACCAACCGGTGGTTCCTCGACCCGCTGCACCTGGCGCGCTACCCGCAGGACACCATCGCACGCTTCGAGCGGGCCGGCGGCCGCCTCGACTTCGTGGCGGACGGCGACATGGCCGCGATCGCCGAGCCCACCGACTTCCTCGGCGTCAACTACTACACGTGCCGCCGGGTGAGTGCGACGGACCCGTCGGCCAATCACGAGTTCGGCTGGCGGGTGGAGGAGCCGGGATCGGACGTGCCGCAGTCGGCGATGGGCGCGGAGATCTACCCGGAGGGTCTCACGGCCACACTTCGGCGACTGCGCGACGACTACGGCGAGCAAGCGCTGTACGTGACCGAGAACGGCGTGGCCTACCGCGAGGAGACGCCCGACCGTACCGGACGCGTCCGTGACCAGCGGCGGATCTCCTTCCTGCGCGACCACATCGCCGCGGTGCACCGGGCGCTCGCGGACGGCGTCGACGTGCGCGGCTACTTCGTCTGGTCGCTCATGGACAACTTCGAATGGGCGGCGGGCTACGGGCCGCGCTTCGGACTGGTGTACGTCGACTACAGCACGTTCGAACGGGTCCCCAAGGACAGCTTCCGGTACTACGCGGGGGTGATCGGGGACAACGCGGTGGTTCCCGGCTGACAACGCGCCTTCTTGACGTAACGGGAAACCATCGGTAATCCTCACAGTCGCGGGGGATGTGGGGGTTTGCCGCGAAGACACGAGATATGACAGAACTGAGAACAGAACCGGGGCCGGAGGCTACCGGCGACGGACCCGGCGACGGGCCGACTCTTCACCTGATCGGGCACGCCCACCTCGACCCGGTCTGGCTGTGGCAGCGGCCCGAGGGTTACCAGGCGATCAAGGCGACGTTCCGCTCCGCGCTGGACCGAACGGCCGAAGACGGCGAGTTCGTGTTCACCGCGTCGTCGGCCGCCTTCTACGAGTGGGTGGCGGACAACGAGCCGGACATGTTCGAGGAGATCAGCAAGCGCGTCGCCGAGGGGCGCTGGCGCGTCGTGGGCGGATGGTGGTGCGAGCCCGACTGCAACCTGCCGGGCGGCGAGTCGTTCGTGCGCCAGGCGCTGGTCGGGCAGCGCTGGTTCCTCGAGCACCTCGGCACGACCGCGACCGTCGGGTTCAACCCCGACAGCTTCGGCCACCACGCGATGCTGCCGCAGTTGCTGGCGAAGAGCGGCCTCGACTCGTACGTGTTCATGCGGCCCGGCGACCACGAGCTCGGGCTCCCGGCGCGCAGCTTCTGGTGGGAGTCGGACGACGGCTCCCGCGTGCTGGCGTTCCGCATCCCCTACGAGTACCTGAGCTGGGGACAGGAGCTGGACCAGCACGTGGCGCGCTGCGCGGCGGAGATCAAACCGCCGGTGACCGAGATGATGTGCTTCTACGGGGTGGGCAACCACGGGGGCGGCCCGACGCGGGAGAACATCGAGTCGATCCACCGGCTGCGGGGCAGGGACGGGCTGCCCGGGCTCGCGTTCTCCGACCCTGAGCGGTTCTTCGACGCCGTCCGGTCGTCCGGCGTCCGGCTGCCCGTCGTGCACCAGGAGTTGCAGCACCACGCGCGCGGCTGCTACTCGGCGCACTCGGGCGTCAAGCAGTGGAACCGCCGGGCGCAGCGGCTGCTGCTCGACGCGGAGCGGATGGGGACCGTTGCCGCGCGGCTCACCGGCCACCGCTGCCGGGAAGACCTGACGCGGGCGTGGAAGAACGTCCTGTTCAACCAGTTCCACGACATCCTGCCGGGCACGGCCATCGAGCCCGCCTACACCGACGCCCGGGACGAGCTCGGCGAGGCGGCGGCGATCGCCGGCCGGGAGATCCAGGACGCCCTGCAGTCGATCACGTGGAGCGTCGACATCCCGCACGAGGACGGCGCGCTCCCGGTGGTCGTGTTCAACCCTCATTCGTGGGCGTCGACGGCACCCGTCGCGCTGGAGGTCGGAACGCTGCCCGACGACCCGGTGGTGGTCGACGAGCGCGGCGGCACCCGCCCGCTGCAGCGCATCCAGTCCCTCGCGACCGTGTCCGGTGGCCGCTCGCGCATCGTCTTCCTGGCCGACCTGCCTCCGCTGGGGTACCGGACGTACCGGGTGGTGGCCGGCAGCGGCCGGCAGGACGCTCAGCCGTTGGCGGCGACCGACACCTGCCTCGACAACGGCCTGCTGCGGCTCGAGTTCGACCAGGAGCACGGGCTGCGCTCGCTCTACGACCACCGCCACGAGGTCGAGGTCGCCGCCGCGGGTGCGCTTCGCGCGGACGTGCTGCGCGACACCAGCGACACGTGGTCCCACGGGGTGACCCACTTCGACGACGTCGAGGGCGGCTTCCGGGTCCGCCGGGTCCGCCTCGTCGAAAACGGCCCGGTGCGCGCCGTCATGCGGGTCGAGTCGGTCTACGGCTCGTCCGAACTGGTCCAGGACATCGCGCTGTACCGGGACACGCCGTACGTGGACGTCGAGGTGGTCGTCGACTGGCACGAGCGGTTCAAGGCGCTCAAGCTGCGGGTCCCCGTCGTGCTGCAGCAGCCGAAGGCGACCTACGAGATCCCGTTTGGCACCATCGAGCGGCCCACCGACGGCCAGGAGGTCCCGGGGCAGCGCTGGGTCGACGTGTCGGGCCGGGTGCCCGGCGTCGGCGCGGTGCACGGGCTGGCCGTCGCCACCGACTCGAAGCACGGGTTCGACGTCCGGAACAACGACCTCGGCGTCACCGTGCTGCGCAGCCCCATCTACGCGCACCACGACCCGAGGAAGCCCGTCGAGGACGAGCGCTACGCGTTCCACGACCAGGGGCGTCAGACGTTCTCCTGCCGGCTGATGCCGCACCCGGGCGGCTGGGCCGAGGGAGACGTGCCGCGGCTCGCCGCGGAGCTCGATCAGCCGCCCACCGCGCTGATGGAGTCCGCGCACGCCGGCCCACTCCCGCAGTGCGCCTCGTTCCTGAGCACCGACGTGGGCAACGTCGTGCTCAGCGCGCTGAAGGAGGCCGAGGACGGCGGCGCCGCCATCCTGCGCTGCCACGAGACGACGGGCGCCGCGACGCCGGCGACGATCCGGCTGCCGCTGTGGGGCCGGACGATCGAGCGGGAGTTCGGCCCGTGGGAGATCGTCACCTTCCGCATCCCCGACGACCCGGAGGCTCCGGTCCGCGAGGTCAACCTGCTGGAGTGGGAGGGGCGGTCGCCGTGACCCAGGCCGAACTGGGGACGCGGGCGGGCCCGCTGCACCTGGCCGCGACCGACGGCGGCGAGCCCGCGGTGCTCCGGCACGTCGTCGAGGTC
>JBMCTR010000191.1:0-4600 GCA_048622955.1 Actinomycetota bacterium | reverse complement strand
AGGGGCTCGCCGATCGTCCGGACGGTGGGCCCGGCCACCCCGAGGCGCATCTCAGCGACGTCGCCGGGCCGCACGCCCCGGTCGCGCAGCGCCATGGCGGCGTCGGCGACGCAGTGGGTGAAGTGGTTCGCGGGATAGGGCTTGTAGAAGATGTCGGGGACGGCCCACCGCTCGCCGAGGCCGTCGGTGACCGCGTCCGCGTCGTAGTGGCCGTCCAGGAACGCCTGAAAGAACCCGAACCGGCCCTCGAGCGCCGTGGGCGGCCCGGTCAGCCCGCGCGCCACGAGCTCGGCGGCCGTGACGGCCGCGTGCGCGGCCCAGCCGCAGTGGATGCGCTTGACAGTGCCGCCCGTGCGGTTGGCCTCGATGATCCCGGACGCCATGCTCGCGGCGACGCCCATCGCGTTCGCGACGCCGTCCGCGTCCATTCCCGAGGCCACAGCAGCCGCCGCCGCGCCGCCCAGCGCGCCGCAGATCGACGTCGCATGCTGGCCTCTTGCGAAGAACAGCGAGTCGCCGGCCTCGCGGTCGTAGCCCGCCATGCCGATCCGCACGCAGATCTCGAGCCCGACGGCGACGGCGGCGGCCAGGTCGGCACCGCTCGCCCGGTGCCGCTCAGCGGCCGCCAGCGCGGCGGGCACGACCGCGGCGCTCGGGTGCAGGACGCTCGGCAGGTGCGTGTCGTCGTAGTCCAGGGAGTGCGCGAGGGTGCCGTTCACCAACGCGGCCTGGGCGGCGGGCACCCGAAGGCCGGCCCCGATCGCCGTCGCTTCCCGGGAGCCACCCGTCGAGCGGACGTAGTCGACGACGGCGGCGCTGGTGTCCAGCGGGAGCGCGGCGGCCGAGATCCCCAGGATGTCGAGCACCCGCCCGGGCACGGTCTCGCGCACGGCGGCCGGCAACCGCGGGTAGTCGTGTTCGGTCGCGAAGGTCGCCAGCCGCTGCAGCATCGTCGGCGACGACGCCGTCATGCGATGACCCCGCGCTCGCGCAGCGCCCCGAGACGGTCGGGGTCGACCCCGAGCTCGTCGCCGAGCACGGCGTCGGTGTCCGCGCCGAGCGGACGGCCGGTGTAGCGGATCGCCCCGGGCGTCTCGGACATCCGGTACAGCACGTTCTGCATCCGCATGGGCCCGAGCGCCTCGTCCTCGACGGTCGTGATCATCTCCCGTGCCGTCACCTGCGGGTCGGCCATGAGCTCGGCGACGTCGTAGACCGGCGCCACCGCGGCCTCCGCGTCCTCGAAGCGCGCGATGACCTCGTCGCGGGAGCGTTGGGCGATCCAGGACCCGACGTACGAGTCGAGCAGGTCGGCGTGCTGGGCACGGCCGCGGCCCGTGGCGAACCACGGCTCGTCGATGACCTCGGGGTGGCCGACCAGCCGCATGACCCGTTCGGCGATGGTCGTGGCGCTCGTCGAGATCGCCACCCAGCGCCCGTCCTTCGTGCGGTAGGTGTTCCGCGGCGCGTTGTTGCCCGACCGGTTGCCGGTCCGCTGCTGCACGATGCCGAGCTGGTCGTAGACGATCGGCTGCGGCCCGAGCACCGAGACGATCGGCTCCAGGATCGACAGGTCGATCTGCTGGCCCTGCCCGCCGCGGGCGTCCCGGTGGTACAGCGCCATGGACACGGCCGTGGCGGCGGTGATCCCCGCGATGGAATCGGCGAGCCCGAACGGCGGCAGCGTCGGCGGCCCGTCCGGCTGCCCGGTGATGGCCGCGAAGCCGCTCATCGACTCCATCAGGGTGCCGAACGCCGGCCGGTGCGCGTACGGCCCGTCCTGTCCGAAACCCGTCACTCGGGCGAGGACGAGCCCCGGGTTGAGCGCCGAGAGCTCGGGCCAGCCGAGGCCGTACCGCTCGAGCGTGCCGGGGCGGAAGCTCTCGATGACGACGTCGGCGGTCGCGGCAAGCTGCTTGAACAGCTCCGCGCCCTCCGGGTCGCCGAGGTAGAGGCCGACGCTGCGCTTGTTGCGGCCGATCATCTTCCACCACAGCGGCTCGCCGTCCTTGGCCTGCCCGTGGTTGCGCATCGGGTCCCCGAAGCGCGGGTGCTCGACCTTGATGACCTCGGCGCCGTAGTCGCCCAGGATCTGGCCCGCCAGCGGGCCGGCCAGCACGGTCGCGGCGTCGATCACCCGGATCCCCGCCAACGGGCCGCCGCCGGCGGGGGGCTGCGGTGCGCTTGCGTCGTCGGTCACATCGTTCCCGTGGGTCAACTCACGCTCCCAGATAGGCACTGCGGACCCGGTCGTCCTGGAGAAGCTGCGTGCCCGCGCCGTCGAGCACCACGCGCCCGCTCTCGAGCACGTACGCGTGGTCGGCGAGCCGCAACGTCTGCGCCGCGTTCTGTTCCACGAGCAGGACGGTCAGACCCGCGTCGCGCAGCTTCTCCACGGTGCGGAACACGTCGGCCACCAGCTTGGGCGCCAGGCCGAGGGACGGCTCGTCGAGCATGAGGATCTTCGGGCGGGCCATCAGCGCGCGGCCGATCGCCAGCATCTGCTGCTGGCCGCCGGACAGCGTCGCCGCCTGCTGGGTGCGGCGCTCGCCGAGCACCGGGAAGAGCTCCTCGACCTCGCGCCGCGCCGCGGGAAACTCGGACCGGGCCAGCGTGAACGCGCCCATCCGCAGGTTCTCCTCGACGGTGAGCGCTCCGAACAGCTCTCGCCCCTCGGGGACCTGGACGACGCCCGCGCGCACGATCTGGTGCGGGCTCCGGCCGACGATGTCCTGCCCGTTGAGGACGATTCTGCCCTGCCGGGGCCGCACCAGGCCGGAGACGGTCCGTAGCGTGGTGGTCTTGCCGGCGCCGTTGGCACCGAGAAGCGCGACAACCTGTCCGTCGTCGACCTGCAGCGACACCCCCTGCAGGATCTGCAGCCCGCCGTAGCCGGCGTCAACGTCCTCAAGCGTCAGCAATGAGCTGCTCCTCTCCGAGGTACGCCTCGATCACCCGCTCGTTCGCGGTGACCTCCCGGGGCGGGCCCGCCGCGAGCACCTCGCCGTGGTGCAGCACCACGATCTGGTCGGACAGCGCCATCACGGCGGCCATGACGTGCTCGACGAGCAGCATCGTCATCCCGGCCGCGTTGATCTCCTTCAGCAGGTCGATCACCGGTGCGCGCTCGGCGGGCACGAGGCCGGCCAGCACCTCGTCGAGCAGCAGCAGCTTGGGACGCAGGGCGAGCGCCCGGGCGAGCTCGAGCCGCTTGCGCCCGGCGGTCGGCAGCTCGCCGGCGAGTTGCCCAGACGAGTTGCCGAGGCCGACCTGCTCGATGACGGCGTCCGTGGCCGCGAGCGCATCCGGCCGCCGCCTGGTCCGCTGCAGCGCGGCGACCATCACGTTGTCCCGTACGGTCATCGACTCGAACGGCTGCATCAGCTGGAACGTCCGGGCGATGCCGTCGCGGGCCACGCGGTGCGCGGGCAACCCGGTGATGTCGTCGCCGTCGAAGACGACCCGGCCCTCGTCGGGCGGCAACGCTCCGGCGATGACGTTGAACAGGGTCGTCTTCCCCGCGCCGTTGGGGCCGATGACGCCGGTGATGCTGCCGCGGGGGACAGCGAGGTCGACGTCGAGCAGCGCCAGCAGGCCGGAGAACGACCTGCTCACGCCTTCCACGCTGAGCAACGGCTGCGCCTCGCCCGTCATCGCGCGACACGCTCCGGGCTTCGCCGCTGGCGCCGGACGGCGACCGCGTCCGCGATCGACCCGTACACGCCCTTCGGCATGAACATGATGATCAGCACGATCAGCCCGCCGTACAGCATGAGGTCGAGACCCGCCCGGTCGGTGAGGAACGACAGCACCTCGGGCGGGTTGCGCACCGCCCCCGTGGTGAGCTCCCCGAGCGGCACCAGCAGGAACGCCCCCACGAGCGGCCCCCACATGGTTCCCATGCCTCCGATGATCGCCGGGACGAGGATCTGGATCGACACCGAGGGGCCGAATGCCAGCGACGGGTCGATGAAGAAGATGTACTGGAAGTAGAACGTGCCGCCCATCGCGGTGAGCGCACCGGACAGCCCGACGGCGAGCAGCTTGTACCGCATCGGGTTGACCCCGAGGGCGCCGGCGGCCTCCTCGCTGTCCCGGATCGCGACGATGAAGTAGCCGCTGCGGCTGCGCATCAGCAGGATCACGAGGAGCAGGACGGCCAGCAGCATGGCGAGCACGACGTAGTAGTAGGCGGGAGAACCGGGCAGGAACTGCATCATCGCCCACGAGTTCTCGCGCCGCAGCGGCACCCGGAAGCCGATGGCCTGGTTGACGAACTCCCAGTGCAGGAAGATCAGCCGCAGCATCTCGGCGAAGGCGAACGTGGTGAGCACGAAGTAGGCGCCCTTGAGCCGGTAGCGGAACGAGAGGTAGCCCGTGACCATGGCGAAGCCGCTGGCGAGCACCATGCCGACGAGCATGCCGAGCCACGGCGACCACCCGTAGTCGACCTGCAGCACCGCGGTGGAGTACGCGCCGATGCCGAAGAAGGCGGCATGCCCGAAGCTGAACAGCCCCGCGTACCCCGCCATCAGGTTCCACGCGGTCGCGAGCATCGCGAACAGCAGGATCCGGATGCCGATCTCCAGCCACGCGCCGC
>JBMCTR010000190.1:0-4600 GCA_048622955.1 Actinomycetota bacterium | reverse complement strand
GGGCAAGAGCTCGGCACGTGCAACGACGACCCGGGAGGCCGCCGTGGGGACGGCCGCGCCATCGGAGAAGGAGGCAGCACCGGCGGACAGTGAGCAGGCCGGGCGGCCGGCGACTGCCGAAGGCAGGACGGAGACCCCGCCGCAGGTCCCCGCCGAACGGCCGTCTGAGGGCGCGGCACCGGCGGCCGAGCCCGCCCAGGAAGCTCCTCCGACCCGGCGCTCGACGCCCGATCACTCGCTGCCGACCACCAGGCCGCCCGAGGTCGGCGACGCCACCGGCACCGAGACCGAGCGGCTGCGGGGCCCGGCCGCGCGCGTGGCCTCCAACATGGACGAGAGCCTCCAAGTGCCCACGGCCACCAGCGTGCGCGCGGTGCCCGCGAAGCTGCTCGTCGACAACAGGATCGTGATCAATAATCACCTGCAGCGGGGCCGCGGCGGCAAGGTGTCGTTCACCCACATCATCGGCTTCGCGCTGGTCAAGGCGCTGGCCAGGATGCCGGAGATGAACTACTCCTACGACGAGGTCGACGGCAAGCCGGTGCTGGTCAAGCCGGAGCACGTCAACCTCGGGCTGGCGATCGACCTGCAGCGGGCGGACGGCACCCGCCAACTCGTCGTCCCGAGCATCAAGAAGGCCGAGACGTTGGACTTCGCCGAGTTCTGGGCCGCGTACGAGGACCTGATCCGGCGTGCCCGCGACAGCAAGCTGGCCGTCGAGGACTTCGCCGGCACCACGATCAGTCTCACCAACCCCGGCACCATCGGCACGGTCCACTCGGTGCCCCGGCTGATGAAGGGCCAGGGGACGATCATCGGCGTCGGGGCGATGGAGTACCCGGCCGAGTTCCAGGGGGCGTCGCCGGACACCCTGGCCCGGCTCGCCGTCTCGAAGACAATGACGCTGACCAGCACGTACGACCACCGGGTCATCCAGGGCGCCCAGTCCGGGGAGTTCCTGCGGACGATCCACGGCCTGCTGCTCGGCGAGGACGGCTTCTACGACGAACTGTTCCGTGCGCTGCGGATCCCGTACGAGCCGATCCGGTGGGCCGAGGACACGACGGTCCACCACGACGACGAGGTCAGCAAGCAGGCGCGGGTGCTCGAACTGATCCACGCCTACCGGGTGCGCGGGCACCTGATGGCCGATACCGACCCGCTCGAGTACAAGCAGCGCAGCCACCCGGACCTCGACGTCACGACGCACGGGCTGACGCTGTGGGACCTCGACCGCGAGTTCGCCACCGGCTCGTTCGGGGGCGACAAGCGGTTCATGCTGCTCCGCGACATCCTCGGGGTGCTGCGCAACGCCTACTGCCGAACGGTCGGCATCGAGTACATGCACATCCAGGAGCCCGAGCAGCGCCGCTGGATCCAGCAGCGGGTGGAGCGCGCGGTCGACCGTACCGACCACGACGAGCAGCTACGCATCCTGCACAAGCTCAACCAGGCCGAGGCGTTCGAGACGTTCCTGCAGACAAAGTACGTCGGGCAGAAGCGGTTCTCCGTCGAGGGCGGCGAGTCGATGATCCCGATCCTCGACGAGATCTGCCAGGCCGCGGCCACTGCCAGCCTGGAGGAGGTGGCCATCGGGATGGCCCACCGCGGCCGGCTCAACGTGCTCGCCAACATCGTGGGCAAGAGCTACGGCCAGATCTTCCGCGAGTTCGAGGGCAACATCGACCCGCGCACCGTCCAGGGCTCCGGCGACGTGAAGTACCACCTCGGCGCCGACGGCGAGTTCACCGCGCTCGACGGTTCCACCATCAAGGTGTCGCTCACGGCGAACCCCAGCCACCTCGAGGCGGTGAACCCGGTGCTCGAGGGCATCGTCCGGGCCAAGCAGGACATCCTGGACCGCGGCGAGGAGTTCCCCGTGCTCCCGCTGCTCATCCACGGCGACGCGGCGTTCGCCGGTCAGGGCGTGGTCGCCGAGACGCTGAACCTCTCCCAACTGCGCGGCTACCGCACCGGCGGCACCGTGCACCTGGTCGTCAACAACCAGGTCGGGTTCACGACCCCGCCGAGCCACGCGCGGTCGTCCATGTACTCCACGGACATCGCCCGGATGGTGCAGGCGCCGATCTTCCACGTCAACGGCGACGACCCCGAGGCGTGCGTGCGGGTTGCCCGGCTGGCCTTCGCGTACCGGCAGGCGTTCAACAAGGACGTGGTCATCGACCTCATCTGCTACCGCAAGCGCGGTCACAACGAGGGCGACGACCCGTCGTTCACCCAGCCGCTGATGTACGACCTGATCCAGCAGAAGCGCTCGCCGCGCAAGCTGTACGCCGAGGCGCTCATGGGTCGCGGCGACATCACCATGGAGGAGGCCGAACAGGCGCTCAGCGACTACCAGGCCGAGTTGGAGCGGGCGTTCGCCGAGACCCGCGAACCGACCGATGAGCCCGAGGCTGTGGTCACCGTCCCGTCCTACCCGCAGAAGCCCGCCGGCGGATTCGCCACCGGGGTCTCGGAGGAGACGCTCAAGCGGATCGCCGACGCGCACGTGAGCCTGCCGGACGAGTTCTCGGTGCACTCCAAGGTGCTGCCCCAGTTGCAGCGCCGCGCCGCCATGCTCACCGAGGGGGGCATCGACTGGGGAACCGCGGAGATCGCCGCCTTCGGATCGCTGCTTCTGGAGGGCCGGCCGGTGCGGCTGGCGGGTCAGGACAGCCGCCGCGGGACGTTCGTGCAGCGTTTCGCCGCACTCGTCGACCGGCACACCGGCGAGGTGCACATCCCGCTTCAGCACCTGGACGACAAGCAGGCCAAGTTCTACATCTACGACTCGCTGCTCAGCGAGTTCGCCGCGACCGGCTTCGAGTACGGCTACTCGGTGGCCCGTCCGGAGGCGCTGACGATCTGGGAGGCGCAGTTCGGCGACTTCGGCAACGGTGCGCAGACGATCATCGACGAGTTCATCACCTCCGGTGAGACGAAGTGGGGCCAGCGCTCCGGCGTCGTGCTGCTGCTGCCGCACGGCTACGAGGGCCAGGGCCCGGACCACTCGTCCGGCCGGATCGAGCGGTTCCTCTCGCTCGCCGCCAACGACGCCTTCCGGGTGGCGCAGCCGTCCACGCCGGCCTCGTACTTCCACCTGCTGCGGATGCACACGCTGGCGCCGGAGCACAAGCCGATGATCGTGTTCACCCCGAAGTCGATGCTGCGGCACAAGAAGGCGGTTTCGGATCCGAGCGAGCTGAGCGGCAACACCGCGTTCCGCCCGGTGCTCAGCGACCCGGACGTCTCGCCCGGTTCGGTCGAACGGGTGCTGCTGTGCAGCGGGAAGATCGTCTGGGAGCTCCGCGCCGAGCGCGCCAAGCGCTCCGACGACCGCACCGCGATCCTCCCGGTGGAGCAGCTCTATCCGCTGCCCGCGACCGAGACCAGGAACGAGCTCAGCAGGTTCCCGGCCCTGCGCGAGGTCCGCTGGGTGCAGGACGAACCGCAGAACATGGGCGCGTGGCCGTCCGTCGCGCTCCACCTGACGCCGCAACTCGACGGCATGCGGCTCACGTCGGTCACACGGCCGGCCAGCGCATCTCCCGCCGTGGGATCGATGTCGCAGCACACGAGCGAGCAGCGCGAGCTGATGGAGCAGGCATTCAGCTAGTGCCGACCACGGCCGATCGGCACTAGCCTGATGATCGTGCGTGATGTACGCATCTGCGTATTCGGCGACTCGCTGGTGGCGGGGGTCGGCGATCCGAAGGGTGTCGGCTGGGTCGGGCGGGTGGCGGAGCGAACGACCGGCGTCGACCTCACCGCGTATCCGCTCGGCGTCCGGGGGGAGGCGACCGAGGAGGTCGTCGTCCGCATCCCCGTGGAGTCCGCGGCGCGGTTCGCCCGCGGCGGCGAGGCTCGGCTTGTCATCGCCACCGGCCTCGCTGATGCGCTGCAGGGTATCGACCCGCGGCAGTCGGCGATCGCGCTCGACTTCGGCCTGGCCTCGGTGAGCGTGCCGACTCTGGTCGTCGGACCCCCGCCGGTCGGGGACGACGGCACACACGAGCGGCTCGCAGCACTGGACGCCGAGTACGCCGGTGCCTGCGGCCGCCGCGGCGTCCCGTACCTCGGGACCTTCGCACCGCTGGCCAACCGGGCCACCTGGCACAGGGCGCGAGCGGCCGACGGCGTGCACCCGGACGCCACGGGCTACGGCATGCTGGCCCGCACCATCCTTCGCGGCGGGTGGCTCGAGTGGCTACGCGGCGAGGTGCCGACGTAGCCTGGCCGGCCACCGTACACGCGACGGGCGGCGGTCAGTGCGCCAGCGTGATGACCAGGCCGGCCGGCGACGACTTCACCGCGGAGACCGAGAACGTCCGCCCGTCCGGCGTGCGCACCTGGAGCGGAGCGTCCACGAGGCCGCCATCCTGCGCGGCCTGCAAGCTCTGCAGGCGGTGAACGACCTCGTCGACGCCGAGCCCCTCCTCGTTGGGCGCGAAGGAGCCGCTGGGCCGGCGGATCGGCCGGACCTCCTCGGCGTCCGCCAACGTCGCCTGCTGCGGAGTCAGCCCCGGCTGGGGTTGCTCACCCGGCGGTGCGGCCGGTGGTCCGGGCGCTGCATGTTGAGCCGGCGGCGGCTCAGCAG
>JBMCTR010000189.1:0-4643 GCA_048622955.1 Actinomycetota bacterium | reverse complement strand
CAGCACCTCGTAGTAGTCGCGCTGCGCGGTCTGCGCCATCGTCTCGCTACCCCGGGGCCCGCTCGCCGTGCTCAGTCTGCTCCCGGTCCACGATGGCCCGAGGCCGCCTTCCCACAACAGAGACTTTCGTCCCTGTGCTCGTGCCCTTGGACTGCTTGTCAGGCCAATCGAGACACTGCGACGCTGTTCAGCGGCTTGTCCAGGCTGACGGTGCCCTTCTTCATGCAGGGGTACTGTTGTTCCATACGGCACGAGGCACAGGATGGCGTACATGGCAGCACCGGCTGAAAGCACGGCTACGAGTACCGACGGCCCGGCAGCCGATGCGCTGCTGCGAACGGGACGGTTCTTCACCAGGCGCGCGACCTCCCCCGACCTCCGTGCCCTGTATCACGAGGGTGGCCGGCAGGGTGACGTCTTCTACCGGGACCGGTGGAGCTACGACAAGGTCGTCCGCTCCACCCACGGCGTGAACTGCACGGGTTCGTGCTCGTGGAAGGTCTACGTCAAGGACGGGATCATCACCTGGGAGCAGCAGCAGACCGACTACCCCTCGGTCGGGCCGGACTCACCCGAGTACGAGCCGCGCGGCTGCCCGCGCGGTGCGGCGTTCTCCTGGTACACCTACTCGCCCACGCGGATACGGCATCCGTACGCCCGCGGGGTCCTCGTGGAGATGTACCGGGAGGCCAGGGCGCGGCTCGGCGACCCCGTGCTGGCGTGGGCGGACGTGGTCGGCGACGACGAGCGGCGGCGGCGCTACCAGCAGGCCCGCGGCAAGGGCGGCCACGTGCGGGTGTCGTGGGACGAGGCGGTCGAGATGGTCGCCGCCGCGCACGTGCACACGGCGAAGACGTGGGGCCCCGACCGGATCGTCGGGTTCTCCCCGATCCCTGCGATGTCGATGGTCTCGCACGCGGTCGGGGCGCGGTTCATCGAGCTCGTCGGCGGCGTCATGACGTCGTTCTACGACTGGTACGCCGACCTGCCGGCCGCTTCGCCGCAGGTCTTCGGTGACCAGACCGACGTGCCCGAGTCCGGCGACTGGTGGAACGCCGCATATCTGATCATGTGGGGCTCGAACGTCCCTGTGACCCGCACGCCGGACGCGCACTGGATGGCCGAGGCACGCTACCGCGGCCAGAAGGTCGTGGTCGTGTCACCGGACTACGCGGACAACACCAAGTTCGCCGACACCTGGCTGCCCGCCCAGCCAGGCACCGACGGTGCGCTCGCGATGGCGATGGGG
The DNA here is from genome assembly GCA_048622955.1 of Actinomycetota bacterium. Lineage (GTDB taxonomy): Bacteria > Actinomycetota > Actinomycetes > Jiangellales > Jiangellaceae > JBMCTR01. Next base: position 3,394 of record JBMCTR010000189.1, on the reverse strand, counting down.
CACGTGATCCTGCGCGAGTTCTTCGTCGACCGCCGGGTGCCCTTCTTCGTCGACTACGTCCGGCACTACACCGACCTGCCGTTCCTGATCGCGCTCGAGGAGCGGGACGGCGCGCACGTCGCGGGGAGGTTCCTGCGCGCGAGCGACCTCGGCGACACCGACGAGGGCGCGGACTGGAAGACGGTGGTGATGGACGGCCGCACCGGCGATCCTGCGGTACCGCCGGGCACCGTCGGCGACCGGTGGACCGAGTCGGGACGAGGGCGCTGGAACCTCGATCTCGGCGACATCACGCCGCAACTGACGCTGCTGGGCGAGGGCGCGGAGAACGTGGAGGTCCTGCTGCCGCGGTTCGACAACCTGGACGGCTCCGGCGGCGTCCTGCGCCGCGGCGTGCCCGCCCGCCGGGTCGGAGGGCGCCTGGTCACGACCGTCTTCGACCTCATGCTCGCGCACTACGGCGTCGGCCGGCCGGACCTGCCGGGCGAGTGGCCGTCCGGGTACGAGGACGCGAGCCAGCCCTGCACGCCCGCGTGGCAGGAGTCCATCACCTCGGTCCCCGCAAGCTCGGTGATCCGGACGGCCCGGGAGTTCGCGCAGAACTCGGAACGTTCCGAGGGCCGCTCCATGATCGTCATGGGCGCGGGCGTGTGCCACTGGTTCCACGCCGACGCCTCGTACCGCGCGATCATGGCGCTGCTCATGCTCACCGGAGCCATCGGCCGTAACGGCGGGGGCTGGGCGCACTACGTGGGGCAGGAGAAGTGCCGGCCGTTCACCGGCTGGTCGACGCTCGCGATGGCGACCGACTGGCAGCGGCCGCCGCGGCAGATGATCGGCACCGCCTACTGGTACACCCACGCCGACCAGTGGCGGTACGACGGGTACCGGGCCGACGCCCTCGCGTCGCCGCTGGCCCGGGGTGGCCTTGCCGACATGCACACGGTCGATGCCATGGCGGTGTCCGCCCGGCTCGGCTGGATGCCGTCCTACCCGCAGTTCAACCGCAACCCGCTCGACCTCGCCGACGAGGCCGCCGAGGCAGGCGAAGAGGCGCCGGCCTACGTCGCGCGCAAGCTCGCCGAGGGGGATCTCAAGTTCGCCGCCGAGGACCCGGACGCACCGGAGAACTGGCCGCGGTGCCTGACGCTGTGGCGGGCCAACCTGCTCGGCTCGTCCGGCAAGGGCAACGAGTACTTCCTCAAGCACCTGCTCGGCACGCACACCAGTCTGCGGGCGGACGAGACGCCGCCGGAGCTGCGGCCGCGGGACGTCACCTGGCGGGACGAGGCCCCGCAGGGCAAGCTCGACCTGCTGCTCTCCCTCGACTTCCGGATGACGAGCTCCACTCTGCTCTCCGACGTCGTGCTCCCGGCCGCGACGTGGTACGAGAAGTACGACCTGTCCTCGACCGACATGCACCCGTTCGTCCACGCCTTCACCCCGGCGATCGACCCGCCCTGGGAGACCAGGTCGGACTTCGAGGCGTTCACCGCGATCGCGCAGCGGGTGTCCGAGTTGGCGCGCACGCACCTCGGCGTACGGCGCGACATCGTCGCGACGGCGCTGCAGCACGACACGCCGGGCGAGACCGCGCAACCGGCGGGCGCGGCACAGGACTGGCGGGCCGACGGCGCCGCTCCCGTTCCGGGGCGCACCATGCCCGCGCTGGCCGTCGTCGAACGGGACTACGCCGCCCTCGCCGACAAGATGACCGCCCTCGGCCCGCTCACCGAGCGCCTGGGCCTGGCCACCAAGGGCGTGACGTACCAGCCGGACGAGGAGGTGCACTTCCTCTCCCGGGTCAACGGCGTCATGCTCGGCAGCGTCGCCGACGGCCGGCCGGCGCTGGACACCGACGCCAAGATGGCCGAGGCGATCCTGACGTTGAGCGGCACCACGAACGGCCGGCTCGCCATGCAGGGGTTCCGCACGCTGGAGCAGCGGGTCGGGCGCCCACTGACCCACCTCTCCGAGGGCAGCCAGGAGCGGCTGATCAGGTTCGCCGACACCCAGGCCGCGCCGGTGCCCGTGATCTCGTCGCCGGAGTGGTCGGGCAGCGAGCACGGCGGACGGCGCTACGCGGCGTTCACGACGAACGTCGAGGAGCTCAAGCCGTGGCACACCCTCACCGGCCGGATGCACTTCTTCCTCGACCACGAGTGGATGCGCGACTTCGGCGAAGGGCTGCCGACGTACCGCCCGCCGCTCGACATGCACCGGCTGTTCGGCGAGCCCGAGGTGGGGCCGGACGGCACCAAGCAGGTGGTGGTCCGGTACCTGACCCCGCACTCGAAGTGGTCGATCCACTCCGAGTACCAGGACAACCTGATCATGCTGACGCTGTCCCGCGGCGGGCCCACGGTGTGGATGAGCCCGGACGACGCCGGGGCGATCGGCGTCCGCGACAACGAGTGGGTCGAGATGGTCAACCGCAACGGCGTGATGGCGCTGCGGGCGATCGTCTCGCACAAGATGCCGGCCGGCACCGTGTACGTCTACCACGCCCAGGAGCGGGTCGTGGACGTGCCGATCGCCGAGGCGAGCGGGCGCCGCGGCGGCATCCACAACTCGCTGACGCGAATCCTCGTCAAGCCCACGTTGCTGATCGGCGGTTACGCCCAGCTGTCGTTCGCCTTCAACTACTTCGGCCCCACCGGCAACCAGCGGGACGAGGTCACGGTCGTCCGGCGGCGGTCCCAGGAGGTGACCTACTGATGAGGGTCATGGCACAGATGGCCATGGTGATGAACCTGGACAAGTGCATCGGCTGCCACACCTGCTCGGTCACCTGCAAGCAGGCGTGGACGAACCGCAGCGGCATGGAGTACGTCTGGTTCAACAACGTCGAGACCCGCCCCGGCCAGGGCTACCCCCGCCGCTACCAGGACCAGGAGACCTGGCAGGGCGGCTGGGTCCGGACCAAGCGGGGAAAGCTCAAGCTGAAGGCGGGCGGCCGGTTCAAGAAGCTGTTCACGATCTTCGCCAACCCACTGCTGCCGAACATCCGCGACTACTACGAGCCGTGGACCTACGACTACGACACACTGATCTCGGCGCCGCTCGGTGACGACTTCCCGGTGGCGCAGCCGAAGTCGCTGATCAGCGGCGAGCCGATGCGGGTCGAGTGGAGCGCGAACTGGGACGACAGCCTCGCCGGCGGCGCGGAGATCGCCGACCGGGACCCGATCGTCGAGCGGGTGCGCCGCGAGGCCGAGGACAAGGTGCGGTTCGAGTTCGACCGCACGTTCATGTTCTTCCTCCCGCGGATCTGCGAGCACTGCCTGAACCCGTCGTGCGTCGCCTCCTGCCCGTCCGGGGCGATGTACAAGCGGACCGAGGACGGCATCGTGCTCGTCGACCAGGACCGGTGCCGCGGCTGGCGGATGTGCGT
>JBMCTR010000188.1:0-4668 GCA_048622955.1 Actinomycetota bacterium | reverse complement strand
ACATGCCGCCGATGCCGACGTACTTGATCTCGAGGAACTCCTCGATGCCCTCGCGGCCGCCTTCCCGGCCGAAGCCCGACGCCTTGACGCCGCCGAACGGCGCGGCCGGGTTGGAGATCACGCCCGCGTTGAGGCCGACCATGCCGGTCTCGAGGCCCTCCGAGACGCGCAGCGCGCGGTACAGGTTCTCGGTGTAGGCGTAGGCGATCAGCCCGTACGGCGTGCCGTTGGCCAGCCCCAGCGCCTGCTCCTCGGTGCTGAACGTGGTCACGGGCGCCACCGGGCCGAAGATCTCCTCGTGCATCACGCGGGCGTCGGTCGGCACGTCCGCCAGCACGGTCGGGGCGTAGAACCAGCCCGGCCCGTCGACCGCGTCGCCCCCGGTCAGCACCCTGGCACCGCTGTCGGTGGCGTCGGCCACCAGGGACGCGACACCCTCGCGGGCGCCCTCGGTGATCAGCGGGCCGACCTGGACGCCGTCCTGGGTGCCCTTGCCCACGACGAGCTTGCCCATCCGCTCCGCGAGGCGCGACGAGAAGTCCGCGGCGACCGACTCGTGGACGAGGAACCGGTTCGCCGCCGTGCAGGCCTCGCCGATGTTGCGCATCTTGGCGGCCATCGCGCCCTCGACGGCCTTGTCCAGGTCGGCGTCCTCGAAGACGAGGAACGGCGCGTTGCCGCCGAGCTCCATCGATACCTTCAGCAGCTGCTCGGCGGACTGCTCGACCAGCCTGCGGCCGACGTCCGTGGAGCCGGTGAACGACAGCTTCCGGGCGCGCGGGTCGCGGATCAGCGGCTCCATCAGCCGGCCGGACCGCGACGTGGTGACGACGTTGAGCACGCCGGACGGCAGCCCGACCTCCTCGAGGATCGAGGCCAGCGCCAGCATCGACAGCGGCGTCTCGCCCGCCGGCTTGATCACCATCGTGCAGCCCGCCGCGACCGCCGGGCCGATCTTGCGGGTGCCCATCGCCATCGGGAAGTTCCAGGGCGTGATGAACAGGCACGGGCCCACTGGCTGCCGCATGGTGAGGATCCGGCTCCCGCCGGCCGGCGGCATCCGGTACGAGCCCTCGATCCGGCTCGCCTCCTCGGAGAACCAGCGGAAGAACTCCGCCGCGTAGGCGATCTCGCCACGCGAGTCCGGCAGCGGCTTGCCCATCTCCAGCGTCATCAGCAGGGCGAGGTCGTCCTGCCGCGACATCAGGGTCTCGTACCCGCGCCGGAGGATCTCGGCCCGCTCCCGCGGCGGAGTCGCCGCCCACGCGGACTGCGCGTCGGCCGCCGCGGCGAGCGCCGCCTTGCCGTCCTCCGGGCCGGCGTCGGCGATCTCGCAGAGCACCTCACCCGTCGCCGGGTCGCGGACGGCCATCGTCCCGCCCGCCTGCGCCGATCGCCATTCTCCGCCGATCAGCAGCTCGCGCCGTACCGCGCCGACCACCCGCTGCTCGTCCTGCACCGTCACACCCATACGGCCAACGCTACTACCCGGCGCAGCAGGGGGTCAGACCCAGTCGAACGTCCGGGTGACCGCCTTCTTCCACTGCCGGTACAGCCGCTCCCGCTCGCCGCCGTCCAGCCGCGGCTGCCAGCGCCGGTCCTCGGCCCACATGTCCTGCAGCTCGTCGAGGGTGCTCCAGTAGCCGACGGCCAGCCCGGCGGCGTACGCGGCGCCCAGCGCCGTCGTCTCGGTCACCGTCGGCCGGACGACCGGCACGTCCAGGATGTCCGCCTGGAACTGCATGAGCAGGTCGTTGCGCACCATGCCGCCGTCGACGCGCAGCTCCGACAGCGGCACCCCGGAGTCGGCGTTCATCGCCTCCACGACCTCCCGGGTCTGGTACGCCGTGGCCTCCAGCGCCGCCCGCGCCAGGTGCCCGCGGTTGACGTAGCCGGTCAGCCCGACGAGCGCGCCGCGGGCGTCGGGCCGCCAGTACGGCGCGAACAGCCCGGAGAACGCCGGCACGAAGTACGCCCCGCCGTTGTCGTCGACGCTGGCCGCCAGCGGCTCGATCTCGTCCGCCGAGCCGATCAGCCCGAGGTTGTCGCGCAGCCACTGCACCAGCGCGCCGGTCACGGCGATCGACCCCTCGAGCGCGTACACCGGCGCGCCGTCGCCGAGGCGGTAGGCCGCCGTCGTGACCAGCCCGTGCTCGCTCGGCACCCGCTGCCCGCCGGTGTTGAGCAGCAGGAAGTTGCCGGTGCCGTACGTGTTCTTGGCCGAGCCCACCTCGTAGCACGCCTGGCCGAACGTGGCCGCCTGCTGGTCGCCGAGGATCCCGGCGATGGGCACGCCCTCCAGGGCGCCGCCCGCGGCGCCGGTCGCGTAGACCTCCGACGACGAGCGGATCTCCGGGAGCATCGAGACCGGGACGCCCATCTCCGCGGCGATCCCTGCGTCCCAGGACAGCGTGCCGAGGTCCATCAGCAAGGTCCGCGACGCGTTCGTGACGTCGGTCACGTGCAACCCGCCGGTCAGGTTCCAGACCGTCCAGCTGTCGGTGGTGCCGAACAGCAGCTCGCCGCGCTCGGCGCGCTCGCGGGCGCCGGGCACGTTGTCGAGGATCCACGCGATCTTCGGGCCGGAGAAGTACGTGGCGAGCGGCAGGCCGGTCGTGGCGCGGTACCGGTCGGCGCCGCCGCCCAGCTCGCCGAGCCGCTCGGCGATCCGCTGGGTGCGGGTGTCCTGCCAGACGATCGCGTTGTGGACCGGCTCGCCGGTCGCGCGGTCCCAGACCACGGTGGTCTCGCGCTGGTTCGTGATGCCCGCCGCAGCGAGATCGGAGGTGTCCAGCCGCGCTGCGCGCAGCGCCTCGGCCACCACCTCGCGGGTGTTGCGGACGATCTCCGCGGGGTCGTGCTCCACCCAGCCCGCCCGGGGGAACAGCTGGCGGTGCTCCCGCTGGCCGACGGACACGATCGTGCTCTGCCGGTCGAAGACGATCGCGCGGGTGCTCGTGGTTCCCTGGTCGATCGCGAGGACGTAGCTCACGGCCGCAACCTAGTCCATGATCGTCCGCACCGGCAGGCCCCCATGGTCACTAGGCTGCAACAGCAGACCAATGACCACGGAGCCGACCACGGAGGAGTCAGGTGGGCCTTGCAGAGTCTCGGCTCGGACCGCAGCAGCGGGCCGCGGCGTGGTCCGCGCTGGGCGACGGGGACTACGACGTCCTGGTGATCGGCGGCGGCATCACGGGGGCGGGCACCGCGCTGGACGCGGCCACGCGCGGGCTGCGGGTCGCCCTCGTCGAGGCGCGGGACTACGCCGCCGGCACGTCGTCCCGCTCGTCCAAGCTCATCCACGGCGGGGTGCGCTACCTGGAGCAGCTCAACGTCGGCCTCGTCCGGGAGGCGCTGCGGGAGCGCGAGCTGATGCTCACCCGGCTGGCGCCGCACCTGGTCAAGCCGGTGCCGTTCCTCTACCCCCTCACCCACCGGCTGTGGGAGCGCCCCTACGTGGCGGCCGGCCTCACGCTCTACGACATGCTCGGCGGCGGCCGCTCGCTGCCGCGGCACCGGCACCACACGCGGTCCGGCGCCCGGCGGCTGTGCCCGGCGCTGCGGCCGGACGCGCTGACCGGAGCCGTCGGGTACTACGACGCACGGACCGACGACGCCCGCCACACGCTCACCGTGGCGCGCACCGCCGCCGCCTACGGGGCCACCGTCGTCAACTCGGCCGAGGTCGTGCGGTTCCGCCGCGCCGGCGACCGGATCGTGGGTGCGACGGTCCGGGACGTGGAGACCGGGAGCGAGATCGACGTCTCCGCCCGGGTGGCCGTCAACTGCACCGGGGTGTGGACGGACGAGATCCAGGCGCTCGCGGGCGGCGGCGGCCGGTTCAACGTCCGGGCGTCCAAGGGCGTGCACCTCGTGGTCGACCGGGACCGGATCGACTCCTCCGTGGGCCTGATCCTGCGGGCCGAGCGGTCGGTGCTGTTCGTGATCCCGTGGGGCGCGCACTGGATCGTCGGGACGACGGACACCGACTGGCACCTCGACCTCGCTCACCCGGCGGCCAGCGAGGCCGATATCGACTACCTCCTCGACCGGGTTAACCGGGTGCTCGTGGAGCCGCTCTCGCACCGGGACATCCGGGGGGTGTACGCGGGGCTCCGCCCGCTGCTCGCCGGCGAGTCCGAGGACACCTCGCGGCTGTCCCGCGAGCACGCGGTGGCGCGCCCGCGGCCCGGGCTGATCACCGTCGCCGGCGGCAAGTACACCACCTACCGGGTGATGGCCGCGGACGCCGTCGACGCGACCGCCGCGGACCTCGGCCGGGCGCTGCCCCGCAGCGTGACCGCGTCGATCCCGCTGCTCGGCGCCGAGGGCTACCCGGCGCTCGACAACCAGGTCCCCGTGCTCGCCCGCAGGCACGGCCTGCCGGCCGGGACGATCAGGCATCTGCTCGACCGGTACGGCTCGCTGATCGCCGAGGTGCTCGACCCGGCCGCCGATGAGCCGGGCCTGCTCCAGCACGTGCCGGGCGCCTCGGCGTACCTGCTCGCCGAGGTGCGGTACGCGGTCACGCACGAGGCGGCGCTGCACCTCGACGATGTGCTGGCGCGGCGGACCCGGATCTCGATCGAGACGCCGCACCGGGGCACCGAGTCGGCGGCGGGCGCGGCCGACGTCGCGGCGCCGCTGCTGGGCTGGAGCCGGGCC
>JBMCTR010000187.1:0-4682 GCA_048622955.1 Actinomycetota bacterium | reverse complement strand
CTCGCTGGTGCCCTCGCCGATCTCCAGGATCTTGGCGTCGCGGTAGAACCGGGCCACGGGGTACTCCTCCATGAACCCGTACCCGCCGTGCACCTGCGTGGCCACGCGGGTCGCCGTGACAGCCGCCTCCGTGGCGTACAGCTTCGCGACCGCGGCGGCCTGCTTGACCTCGGCGGAGGGGCGCCCGGCGTCGTGCAGCGCCGCCGCCTTGTAGGTGAGCTGCCGCGCCGCCTGAGCGGCCACCTCCAGGTCGGCGATCTGGAACGAGACGCCCTGCTTGCGGCCGATCGGGACGCCGAATGCGGTGCGCTCGTTCGCGTACGCCACCGAGGCGTCGACCATCGCCTGGATGCAGCCGACGGCGAGAGCCGAGATCGCGATCCGTCCCTCGTCCAGGGTCGCGAGGAACTGGGCGAAGCCGCGGCCCCGCTCGCCGAGCAGGTGGTCGGCCGGCACCCGGCAACCCTCGAAGACCAGCGGGTGGGTGTCGGACGCATGCCAGCCGAGCTTGTCGTAGGCGGGCTCGACGGTGAACCCGGGCGTGCCGGCGGGCACGATGATCGCCGAGATCTCCGGCTCGCCGTCCGGCATCGTGCCGGTGCGGGCCGTGACGGTGACGCACGACGTGATCGACGTGCCGGAGTTCGTGATGAACTGCTTGGCCCCGTCGATGACCCACTCGCCGCCCTCCAGAGCGGCCTTGGTGGCGGTCGCGCCGGCGTCCGATCCCGCGCCCGGCTCGGTCAGCCCGAAGCCGGCGAGTGCCCGGCCGGCGACGAGGTCGGGGAGCCAGTGCTGGCGCTGCTTGTCGGTCCCGAAGTGCAGGATGGGGCTGATGCCCAGCCCGACGGCGGCCTCCAGCGTGATGCCCAGGGACTGGTCGACCCGCCCGATCTCCTCGATCGCGACGCACAGGCCGGTGAGACCGCCCTCCCCGCCGCCGTACTCCTCGGGCGCGGTCATGCCGAACAGGCCGAGCTCACCCATCTTGGGGATGACCTCGACGGGGAAGCGGTGCTCGCGGTCCCACTGCGCGGCGTGCGGTGCGATCTCGGCCTCGGCGAACTCGCGGACGACGCCGCGGAACGTCTCGTGCTCTTCCGACAGTTCGAAGGTCATCGGCCTGGCCTCCGGCAGAGTGATGGCTTACTCTTACGTAAACGTAAGCGATACGACCACCCGAGGCAATGCTCGAACCACGCCAGGGCCGGCGCTCGGAGGGAGCGGAGGCGCGATGCGCACCTGGACGATAGCCGAGCTCGCCGAGGAGTACGGCGTCACGCTGCGCACCATCCGGTACTACGAGGAGCACGGGTTGCTCACCCCCGAGCGCAGCGGCCCCCGGCGGATCTACCACAACCGGGACAGGGTACGGCTCGGGCTGATCCTCCGCGGCCGGCGGATCGGCTTCCCGATCGATGAGATCAAGAAGATCCTTGACATGTACGACGCCGAGCCCGGAGAGGTGGGCCAGCTGCGCTACCTGCTCGACCAGATCCAGGCCCGCCGCGACGATCTGGAGCAGCGCCGCAAGGACATCGACCAGACCCTCGCCGAGCTCGACGACATCGAGGAGCGCTGCCGTGCCGATCTCACCAGGCTGGAGGGCGCCGGGTGACGAGCAGCCGGTGGTGCCAATCCACAAGGTGGCACGCTGTGGATTGGCACCATCGGAGTACCCGATGCCGGCGCGTTAAGCTCCCCGCAGCCGCCGAAGGAGACGACGAGTGAACGACCCGCTCAACAAGGTTCTCATCGCGAACCGCAGCGAGATCGCGGTCCGGATCGCTCGCGCGTGCCGCGATGCAGGCATCGCCAGCGTGGCGGTGTACGCGGACTCGGACCGCGACGCGCTGCACGCCCGGCTGGCCGACGAGGCGTACGCCCTCGGCGGCGAGACCAGCGCGGAGACGTACCTCGCGATCGACAAGCTGCTCGACGTCGCCGCCCGCGCCGGCGCGGACGGGGTCCACCCGGGCTACGGGTTCCTCGCCGAGAACTCGCAGTTCGCGCGCGCCGTGACGGACGCCGGGCTGGTGTGGATCGGCCCTCCGCCGGCCGCCATCGAGGCGCTCGGCGACAAGGTCAGCGCGCGGCACATCGCGCAGCGCGCCGGCGCACCGCTGGTCGCCGGTACGTCCGACCCGGTCAAGGACGCGGACGAAGTCGTGGCGTTCGCCGAGTCGCACGGGCTCCCGATCGCGATCAAGGCCGCGTACGGCGGCGGCGGCCGCGGGCTGAAGGTGGCGCGGACGCTCGACGAGATCCCCGAGCTGTACGACTCGGCCGTCCGGGAGGCGGTCGCGTCGTTCGGCCGCGGCGAGTGCTTCGTCGAGCGCTACCTCGACCGGCCGCGGCACGTGGAGACGCAGTGCCTGGCCGACCGCCACGGCAACGTCGTGGTGATCTCCACCCGCGACTGCTCGCTGCAGCGCCGCCACCAGAAGCTCGTCGAGGAGGCCCCCGCCCCGTTCCTGTCGGACGAGCAGAACGCCGAGCTGTACCGCGCGTCCAAGGCGATCATGCAGGAGGCGGGCTACGTCGGCGCCGGCACCTGCGAGTTCCTGGTGGGCGAGGACGGGACGATCTCGTTCCTCGAGGTGAACACCCGGCTGCAGGTCGAGCACCCGGTGTCCGAGGAGGTCACCGGCATCGACCTGGTCCGCGAGATGTTCCGGGTCGCGGCCGGCGAGCCGCTCGGGTACGACGACCCGCCCGTCCGCGGCCACTCGATCGAGTTCCGGATCAACGGCGAGGACCCCGGCCGCGGGTTCCTGCCCACGCCGGGACCGGTGACGGTGTTCCGGCCGCCGTCCGGGCCGGGCGTGCGTCTCGACACCGGCGTCGAGCAGGGCGCGGTCATCGGGCAGAGCTTCGACTCCATGCTGGCCAAGCTGATCGTCACCGGCGCGTCGCGGGTCCAGGCGCTGCAGCGCGCGCGGCGGGCGCTGGCGGAGTTCGAGGTGGACGGCCTGGCGACCGTCCTGCCGTTCCATCGCTCGGCGGTCGGCGACCCCGCCTTTGCGCCCGCGGACCCGGACGAGCCGTTCACCGTCCATACCCGCTGGATCGAGACGGAGTGGGACGACGAGGTCGCGCCGTTCGCCGGCCGGGCCGCCGCAGACACCGAGGCCGAGGCCCGGGAGCGGATCACGGTGGAGGTCGGGGGCAAGCGGCTCGAGGTCGTCGTCCCGGCCGGGCTCGGAGCGAGTGGGTCCGGCGGCGGACGGGCGGCGCGCAAGCCCGCCCACCGCAGCCGGGCGACCGGCGGCGCGACCTCGGCCGGTGGCGACGCGCTGACCTCGCCGATGCAGGGCACGATCGTCAAGGTCGCCGTCGAGGACGGCCAGCAGGTGGAGGCGGGCGACCTGATCGTCGTGCTCGAGGCGATGAAGATGGAGCAGCCGATCAACGCCCACAAGTCGGGCACCGTGGCCGGCCTGACCGCCGAGGTGGGCGCCAGCGTCGCCAACGGCGCCGTGCTGTGCCAGATCACGGACTGAGCTCCGACCGCCGGGGGCCTGTCGGGCTCGACGACTCTGCGGCCCGCCATGTTCGGCACGGTCACCCTGGCAGGCCGGGGACCGGCCGCGGACCGATGCGGTCCTCGCACGGCCGGCGAGGCATCATGGGGATATGTCGTCGAGCGTGTACGAGGATGCCGGCGCCGCGCTGCGGCAGGACCCGCTGTACGTCGACCCGGCGGCGCTGAGCGAGCTCGAGGAGCGGGGGAACACGTTCGATCAGGACGCCCAGGCGGCCGTCCGAGACATCCTCGAGGAAGCCGAGACACCCGTCCGGCTGGCCGTGCTCCCCATGTCGTCGGAGACGGGAAGCAACGACGAGGCCGGGATCGTGGCGAACGCCACCGGGCGGGACGGCACGTACGTCGTCATCTTCCCTGACGGCAGCGGCTCCACGGCGACGAACACCGCGCCGAGCACCGCCGTGACCGACGCCGCCGGGTTGGCGATGAACAACAGCGACGACCTGGAGGGGTTCGCCGCCGAACTGGTCGACCGGGTCGAGAGCCTGGCGGCCGGCGACGGGGCCGCCGGCGGCCAGAGCAACGGCCAGACCTCGGACGGCGGGTCGGGGTACATCCCGCTGGCGATCCTGCTGGCCGCGGGCGGTGGCGGCTTCCTGCTCTACCGTCGGCGGCAGCGGCAGCGCGAGACCGCTCAGCTGAACGAGGTACGGCTCGCGCTGGACCAGGACATCACCGCCTACGGCGAGGAGCTCACGGCGCTCGACCTCGACGTCCGCAGCGACGACGTTCCCGAGCAGTCGCAGCGCGAGTACGCGGAGGCGCTCGACCTCTACGAGCACGCGAAGTCGGCGGCCGACCGTGCCGAGAAGCCGGACGACCTGCGTCCGGTCACCACGTCCCTGGAGCACGGGCGGTGGCTGCTGGCCTGCGTGCGGGCCCGGATCAACGGCGAGGAGCTCCCGGAGCGGCGGCCGCCGTGCTTCTTCGACCCGCGGCACGGCCCCTCCGTGGAGGACGTCACCTGGACACCGCCGGGAGGCGTGCCCCGGGAGGTCCCCGCGTGCCGCGCGGACGCGATCCGGGTCCGGGAGGGCCGGTCGCCCGAGTCCCGCCTGGTGACCGTGGACGGCGACGAGCGGCCGTACTGGGACGCCGGCCCGGCGTACGCGGCGTGGGCCGGCGGCTACTTCGG
>JBMCTR010000186.1:0-4698 GCA_048622955.1 Actinomycetota bacterium | reverse complement strand
CGGCCGGTGCCCTTCTGCTCGGCCTGGTCGAGCACGACGTCGACGAACGGCCGTCCCGTCCTGCTGTCGACGTGGTCCAGCACCTCGGCGGTGATCTCGATGAGGAAGGACTCGAGGTCGCCCTCGTTCCACTGCCGGAAGATCTCGGCGAGCTTCGCCGGGTCCAGGCCGAGCGCCTGCCGCAGCAGGTCGTAGGCCTCGGCGATCAGCTGCATGTCGGCGTACTCGATGCCGTTGTGGACCATCTTCACGAAGTGGCCCGCGCCGTCCGCGCCGATGTGCGTGCAGCACGGCGTGCCGTCGACCTGCGCGGCGATGGTCTCCAGCAGCGGTGCGAGCTCGGCGTACGCCTCGGATGTGCCGCCCGGCATGATGCTCGGCCCGTGCAGGGCGCCCTCCTCGCCGCCGGACACCCCGGTGCCGACGAAGTGGATGCCCTGTTCGCGGAGCGCCGCCTCGCGCCGGCGGGTGTCGAGGAAGTGGGCGTTGCCCCCGTCGACCACGATGTCGCCGGCATCGAGCAGCCCGGACAGCTCGTCGATGACGGCGTCGGTCGGCCTGCCGGCCGGCACCATGGTGATGACCTTCCTGGGGCGCTCGAGCGCACTGACCAGCGCTTGCAGTGTGTCCGCCGGGACGAACCGACCCTCGTGGCCGAACTCCGCGAGGAGTTCGTCGGTGCGGGCACGGGTGCGGTTGTGGACCGCGACGGAGAAGCCGTGCCGGGCCAGGTTCCGGGCGAGGTTGCGGCCCATCGTGCCGAGGCCGGTGACCCCGACCCGTGCGGTGACCGTGGCACTCGCCCCAGCGTCGTTGTCGCTCACGGCTCCAGGCTACGAGGGGTGGCGCGTCCCGTGCCGGGGGGTGAGGCGGGACACCGCAGCGAGTACCCCGACGGCGGCGCAGGCGACGAGGGCGGTCGACGTCCCGGCGTGGTCCACGAGCCGGCCGACGGCGGGCGCCGACAGCGCCTGCGCGAGCGCGAGCAGGAGGAAGCCGAAGGCGACCGCGGCGGCCGTCCGGTCCGGGAACAGGTGCACCGCCCAGAGCAGGACGACGGCGGTGAGCACGATGTACACGCCACCGAACACGGTGAGCGCCGCGGCTGCGACCGGCAGCGAGAAGCCGAACACCCCGAGAGCGGCCGAGGACGCCGCAAGCAGCGCGATACTGCCGACCCACACCCGGCGGATTCCCCACCGGCGGCTCGCGTCGCCGCCGGCCACCCCAATGAGGCCCGCGGCGCCGAGCGCGATCCACAGCATCGTGGAATCGACCTCCGTCAGCCCGGCGGCGCCGACCAGGTGGTCCCGGCCGAACGTCCAGACGCCGCTGCTGGTGGCACCGAAGAGGGCGGCACCGGCGGCGAGCCGCCACGACCTGCGGTCCGACGCGATGCCGGCCAGGTCGGCCGCCCATCCCTGGGGGTCCGCACCGCACGGTGTCGTCCGCGGCGCAGGCGGCGGCGTCGTCCGGGCCACCCACCAGGTGACCGCCGCGGCGACGGCTGCGAAGGCGGCCCAGGCCAGCCGCCAGTTCCCGGTCGCCAGCACCGCGATGGGCCCGGACGCCGCGACGCCGGCGCCGGTCCCGGCGTTGACGATCGCCTGCGCCCTGTCCTGGCCTGCGGGGTGGACGACCCGGCTGATCGCGTCCGCCAGGGGCGGCGAGGCGACTCCGGTGCTGGCGCCGGCGACGAGGACGCCGGCGGCGAGCATCGCCCCGCTCTGCGTCGCCGCCACCGACAGCATGCCGACGGTGGCGACAACGCCGGCGGCCACAGCCACGCGGCGGGAGCCGTACCTCGGCACGGCGACCGCCGCAATCACGATCGCGGCGCAGTATCCGACATAGCTGCCCGCGCCGATCGCCCCGAGCACGGTGTCGCTCAGCTCGAAGGCATCGCGGAACGCGGGGACGAACAGGCCGTAGGCGAACCTGGCGAATCCGTAGCAGACGGCGATCAGGCTGAGTCCGGACGCGAGCAGCGGCCAGGTCGATTCGGAGTGTGAGCGCAGCGCGGTCATGGGACAAGTATATAGAACGATCCGTCTACTCTGTACAGGTCGTTCTATCCAGCGTTCTATACTGGGGGCATGTCGGATGCTGCGATCGCCGAGCGGCCACGGGCAACCGCGCGCCGGCGCTTGCTCGACGCCGCTGGAGACCTGTTCTACCGGCAGGGCATCAACGCCACGGGCGTGGACGCTGTGATCGAGGCCGCCGACGTGGCGCGGATGACGTTCTACAAGCAGTTCGGCAGCAAGGACGCGCTGATCGCGGCGTACCTGGAGGAGCGCGACGAGCGCTGGCGGGACCTGCTGGAGCGAACCATCGCCGGCGCGGGTGACGACCGCCGGGCGGGGCTGCTGGCGATCTTCGACGCACTGGAGGAGTGGATCGCGACCGAGAGCTTCCGAGGCTGCTCCTTCGTGAACGCCGCCGCCGAACTCGCCGACCCCGACCATCCGGCTCGCGGCGTGATCGAGGCCAGCATGGGAGCACTGCGGCGGCGAGTGCTCGGCCTGGCCGAGGAGGCCGGGTACGCCGACCCGGCTGCGACCGCCGACCGGCTACTCGTGCTCTACGAGGGTGCGCTCGCGACCAAGGCCGTGGGAGTTGTCGATCAACCTGCCCGCACCGCACGTGCGACGGCAGAGTGGGTGTTGGCCGCGGACGGCGGCCCCGGGCAGGCAAGCTCATGACGCTGCGGGTGGGTGCTCGGTCGTGCTTGCCGAGATGCCAATCCACAGCGTTGCACGATGTGGATTGGCACCGACGACCCCGGGCGGCGTGATCTGCCTCACCTTCTGAGCCATCGGGAATGACGGCGGCACCCGCGAGGTTTTGATCACGGCGCCCCGCAGTGCCGCACGGCGTCGTCCCTGTCTCTCCTGCCTGCTCGAAGGGGTCTGCCCGTGTCTGCGCACGTGTCCGAGCTGCCGTTGCGGCAGCGGGTCCGGATGGTTCTGGTGCTGGGCTCGCTGGTCGCGCTCGGTCCGCTGACCGTGGACATGTACCTGCCCGCGTTCCCGGCGATCTCGGAGCAACTCGACGCCGCGGCGTCCGCCGTCCAGCTCACCCTTACCGGCACGCTGGTGGGCATCGCGACGGGGCAGCTCACAGTGGGCCCGCTCTCCGACGTGTTCGGGCGGCGGCGTCCGCTGATCGTGGCGGTGTCCGTCCACGTCATGGCGTCGGTGCTCATTGCGATGGCGCCGAACCTGGTCGTGCTCGGAGCGCTGCGGGTGCTGCAGGGGATGGCCGCGGCGGCCGGAGCCGTGATCGCGATGGCCGTGGTCCGGGATCTGTTCGCAGGCACGACAGGCGTCCGGATGCTCTCCCGGCTGATGCTGGTCACTGGTGTCGCTCCGGTGCTCGCGCCGGCTCTCGGCGCTCAGTTGCTCCGGTTCACCGACTGGCGGGGCATCTTCTGGGTGCTGGCGCTGATCGGCGCCGGCCTCATCCTGGTGGTGACGGTCGCCCTGCGCGAGACGCTGCCCCCGGAGCGGCGCCGCCGTGGCGGCCTGGGCTCGACGGTGCAGACGTACCGCCTCGTACTCCGCGAGCGGAGGTTCGTCGGGCTGATGCTGACCGGCGGGCTCATGATGGCCTCGGTCTTCGCCTACATCTCCGGGTCGTCGTTCGTCCTGCAGGAGGCGTACGGGCTGACCGAGCAGCAGTACGGTCTGCTGTTCGGCGTCAACTCGGCAGGCCTGGTGGCGGCGACGCAGATCAACGCGAAGGTGGCAGTGCGGTACGGCCCGCACCGGGTGCTGCCGGTCGCCGTCCCGGTGGCCGCCACGGCTGCGGCCGTCCTCGTGCTCAACTCCGCGACCGGGCTGTTCGGCCTGGCGGGCATCGTGGTGCCGCTGTTCTTCGGCCTGTCCATGGTGGGGCTCACGCTGCCGAACGTCCCGGCGTTCGCGCTCGCCGACCACGGACGCAGGGCCGGCACGGCGGCCGGGTTGCTCGGGGCGTCGAACTTCACGTTCGGAGCGGTCAGCGCGCCGCTCGTCGGCGCGTTCGGGACGGCGAGCGCCGTGCCGATGGCCGCGGTGATGTCGGCGGCGACGCTGGGCGCGCTCACCGCGTGGCACGTCCTGGTCCGGCCGACCCTGGCTACCGACCCCGTCGATCATGCAACTCCCGTCCGACACGCCGACGGCGGCACGGCACAGCCGGTGGCTGCCGCCCGCGGTCCGCACCTCGCCGCCGACATCACGGCGCAGCACCAGGGGCGGGACGTGGTCGACGGCGGCCCACCGCGCGGGCGGGCCCGCCTGCGTCCCCCCGCGCGGATGCGGCGGCCCACCCGCCACCATCCGCGAACACCCGCCTGACGGGCCCGCGCTTCCTCCAGGGACGCAGAGCAAAGGCACCCGAGGAACACACGCGGAGTCGATGTTGTCTTCACCAACCGTGGCGAACACATCGGAGCAGACGATTGTCATCACGGGCGCGACGGCCGGCCTTGGCCGCCGACTCAGCGAACGCCTCGGTGCCGAGGGGGCGCGCGTGGTCGTCCACGGACGGAGCCCGGAGCGGGTGGAGCACGTCGTCGACGAGATCCGCGGCGCGGGTGGCAATGCCGACGGGGCCGTCGCCGACCTGGCCTCGCTGGCCGAGGTGGACCGGCTGGCCGGGGAGGTCCGGCGCCGCTACGACCGGCTCGACGTCCTGGTCAACAACGCCGGC
>JBMCTR010000185.1:0-4706 GCA_048622955.1 Actinomycetota bacterium | reverse complement strand
CGGCAGGAAGCCCATCCGGACGAACCCGGGCCGCGACATGTCGCTGGTGAACGCGACCGCCGGCAGGTCAGCCGCCACCGCGACGCGGGCCCAGACGAGTGCCCGCCACACCCCCCGCCGCCGGGCCTCGGGCAGCGTCGCCCCGCCGCACAGGTTGACGACGCCCCGCCCCGTGAACAGCTCGCCGACGGCAACGGCCTGTCCCTCGTACCGGCCGAGGTAGGCCTCGAGGCCGCTTCCGCTGGTGCCGTACGGCAGCATCGTCCCGGGCGGCTCGCTGCGGGCCTCGTCGAACACGAAGCCGTCCACCATGATCTGATCGGCGGTCCGGTAGTCGTTGGCGGAGTGCGCCCGCTGGACGTCCACACCCGGCGGGGTCTCGGTCACCACCGGTCCGGGCGCCCGGACGACGAACGCGGGGTGCCCCAGCAGCGACCAGCCGCGCGGCGTCAGGTCGGGTGTCGGCCACAGCGACAGCAGCGTCAGCGGGCGGCCGCCGTCCGCGAAGAACTCGTCGACGGCGTCGAATACCGGGTCGTCGGCGCGCAGCGCTGGTGCGGCCAGGATCGCCTGGTTGTACAGCGGCACCGGGCTTTCCGCGTCGGCGAGGAAGACGTCGTCGCGCTCCTCGGCCCGGCCGCCGCGAGCCCGCGCGATGATCGCGTTGACGTCGGCCTGGTTGTACATGAACTGGCGTAGCACGCTGTCGTCCACCGGAGTGTCGGGGAGCCAGCCGGTCTCCAGCGGGCGTTCGGACTCATCGGCCACGGAGCCTCCCGCGGGGCGACGGCGGCCGCCTGATGCACGTCACCGTCAGACCGTAGCGTGGTGGCCCAGGGCCGGTCACTCCGTAACGCTTGGCGGCTCGGGGCGGTCGCCGCTGCGGAACCGGGCGAGGCCGGTGGCCATCTCGGGCAGTTCCAGGGTCGCCTCGCCGCGCTCCGCCTCGGCGTCCAGGCCGTCGCGGGCGAGGGCGCTTGCACGGTCGGCGCGCAGCGACGCCTGCGGGTACCCGGCGATGTGGCCGGCGAGCTCTCGGGCGCGGGCGAGCACGGCGCCGCCCTGGACGACCTCCTGGACGAGGCCCATCCGGTGCGCGGTGGCGGCATCGATGCGGGCGCCGGTCTCGATCAGGTACAGCGCGTTGCCCAGGCCCACGATGGGGGGTAGCCGCTGCGTCCCGCCGTCGATGAGCGGCACGCCCCACCGCCGGTTGACAACGCCGAACTGCGCGTCCGCGTCGCAGATCCGCCAGTCACACCAGCAGGCGAGCTCCAGGCCGCCGGCGAGGCAGTAGCCCGTGATGGCCGCAACGGTCGGCTTGGAAACCCGCATCCGGGTGATGCCCATCGGCCCCGCCGCACGGCGCCGGGGGATGCTTTTCAGGTCGAACCCGGAACTGAACGCCGCACCACCGGCACCGCGAAGGATCAGCACCCGCGCATCATCGTCGGCGTCGAACGCCCGCACCGCAGCCTCGAGCGCGTCGGCCGTCGTGCTGTCGACGCAGTTGTGCACCTCGGGCCGGTTGATGGACACCACGGTGATCGCGCCCGGCTCCACCAGCACCGTGTCCGTCATGATCGAACCATTGTCGCAGCGGCCGGCAGCGCTATGCCAATCCACAATGTCCGACGGTGTGGATTGGCACCAGCGATGCGCGGGTAGGGACATTCGGCCTCGAGCCCGGGGCCCAACGCCCAGTGAAGCGCGCCACGGCGCTCCGCCAGACTATGAGCCGACGGGGCGGCCGCGTCCGCTCGGTCGGACGGACTATTCGCCACACATCCCGGGAGGCACCCGAATGGACGAAAGCCCGAGGGTAGACATCAAGGGGAGCAGGCAGAGCGGGCTGTGGCTCGCCACGCTGGGATTCTTCGGCGGATTCGCCGGCGTCGCGGTCTTCGGCCCGCTGGTTCCCGAGTTCGTCGACGTGCTGGGGCTGACTCCGGCGCAGGCGGGCTTGCTCGCCGGCATGCCCAACTTGACGGGCTCGCTGCTGCGCATCCCGTTCGGCGCAATGGTCGACCGCACCGGCGGGCGACTGCCGTTCCTCACGCTCCTGGTCGTAACCCTGGTCGGCATGGCAGGCCTTCTTATCCTGCTGTGGACGGCCTACCCGGACAACATGGAGGGCACCTACCCGTTGCTGCTCCTGCTGGGCGTGCTGATCGGGTCCGGCATCGCGAGCTTCTCGGTAGGGATCGCGCAGGTTTCCTACTGGTTCCCCGCCCGGGAGCAGGGCGGCCCGCTGGGCGTCTACGCCGGGCTCGGCAACACCGCGCCGAGCCTTTCGTCGCTGCTGCTGCCGATGGCGCTGGCCTCGCTGTCCATGCTGGCGGCCTACGGCCTGTGGTTCATCGCCCTCCTCCTGATCACCATCGCCTACGCGATCTGGATGCGCGACGCCCCGTGGTTCCAGCTCAGAAAGGCCGGCAGGCAGGACGTGGGCAAGGAGGAACTGGCGCCGTACGGGCAGGATCTAGTGCCCACGGGGTCGCTCACGCGCGGGTTGAAGCACGCGGCGAAGCAGTCGACGACCTGGGCCCTCGTGCTGTTCTACTTCATCTCCTTCGGTGGCTTCCTGGCGCTGACGGCGTGGCTGCCGACCTACTGGAACGGCGCGTACGACACCACCCTCGCCACGGGCGGGATGCTGACCTTCGCCTTCGCCTTGCTCACCGCTCTTATCCGGGTGCCAGGTGGGCTGCTGTCCGACCGGATCTCCATCCGCTACGCGCTGTTCGGCAACTTCCTGCTCATCGGGGCCGGCACCGTGGTGGTCGCGCTGCACGCCGGGTACTGGGTCTCGTTCGCCGCGACCATGGCGATCGCCGCGGGCATGGGGCTGCAGAACGCCATCGTGTTCAAGCTGCTGCCGTTCTACGTGCCGGACGCGGTAGGCGGAGCGGCCGGCTGGGTGGGCGGTCTCGGTGCGCTCGCCGGGTTCGTGGTGCCGCCGGTCATGGGTGCCGTGACCGAGGTCGTCGGCGGTCCCGAGGGCTACGCCCAGTCGTTCCTCGTGATGACTGCCCTGGTCATCGTCGGGCTGGTGGGCGTGGGCTGGCTGACCCGCTGGACCTGGCGCTCGGAGCTGGCTCCCGCGCTGGAGCGCACCGGCCGGTAGTGAGGCCGGCCGACGCCGCGGGCCCGGGCGGCGCGGGCCCGCGGCAGCCGGCCCTCTGGTCCGTGTCCCGGGTCGCTGGTAGGAATCCGGCTATACCGGAACAGCGACGACGGACGGGACGAAGCCATGGGCGGCGCACAGCAAACCGGCGACGGTGCGACGGCCGCAGACCCGGTGGCGGACATGGTCGACCTCGTGATGTCCGAGGCGGAGGATGACCCTGCGCTCGACGACGACAGCCGCATGGTCCTGCTCTCCGTGCTCACCGGCGACGACGAGCCCGTAGCGGAACTGACCGGCAGCCGGGCACCGGCGCCGGAGCACGCTACCGCGGAGGGGCCGGCCGCCGGCGCCTATCTGAAGTCGATCAGTGTCGCCGGCTTCCGGGGAGCCGGTCCGGAGGCGCGGCTGGACCTGCATCCCGCGCCCGGCGTGGTGGTCGTGGCCGGACGCAACGGCTCTGGCAAGTCGACGTTCAGCGAGGCGGTCGAGGTCGCCCTGACCCGGACGTCGTACCGCTGGCACGCCAAGAACGCGCCGTGGCAGGCGGGCTGGCGCAACCTGCACGTCCCCGATCCCTCCCGCATCCGGGTCGAGCTCGCCGAGGAAGGCGTCGGCGTCACGACGGCCGGTGTCGACTGGGCGGCGGAGGACAAGCTCCACGACGGGACGTTCTGGGTGCAGCGCCCGGGCCAACGGCGCGACTCCTCCGCCGACCCGCTCGGCTGGGTCACGCCGATGGAGCTGTACCGGCCGCTGCTGTCCTACGACGAGCTCGGCGGCATCCTCGAGGCGTCGCCGAGCCAGCTGTACGACCGGCTGTCCACCGTTCTCGGGCTCGGTCCGATCGCGGACGCGCAGGAGCGGCTGGATCGGACCGTCAAGGACGCCGGCGCTCCGCGGCGCGAAGCGAAGAAGCAGGCCGACGCGCTGCGGGCGGCGATGGCCGAGTCGGACGACCCAAGAGCCGCGGAGGCGGCGGAGCTGTTGCGGTCGGGCCGTCCCGACCTCGACGCTCTCGAGCGGCTGGCCACCGGGGTGAGCCAGCCGCCGTCGGGTGAGCTCGCGACGCTGCGCGACCTGTCGACGCTGACCGTCCCGCCGGTGGACGAGGCGCGCTCCGTGGTGGCGCAGTGGCGCGAGGCCGTGGACGACCTGGCCGCCTCCGCGGGTGCGGCGACGGACGGGCTGGTGCGGCGGATCAACGTGCTGTACCACGCGCTGCAGCACGTCGAAGCCGAGGGCCCCGGCCCCTGCCCCGTCTGCGGGGTGGGAGAGCTGGACGAGGGCTGGGCCGAGCGAGCCCGCCGGGAGGTCGGGGAGCTGAAGACGCAGACCGAGACGTTGCGTGACGCCGGGCAGCGGCGCGACGGCGCGCAACGCCGGTTGCGCTCGCTGCTGCCGCCGGTGCCGTCCGCACTCGAGCGGGAGGTCGGCCTGGCGGAGACGCGGGCGGACGTCGTCGGCACCTGGAAGGAAGCTGCCGCCATCGACGTCCGCGAGCTGGACGGCCCGCCGCGGTTCCTGGAGGCGTACGAGGGCCTGGCCGCGCGGCTGGCGGAGCTGCGTCAGGCGGCGG
>JBMCTR010000184.1:0-4708 GCA_048622955.1 Actinomycetota bacterium | reverse complement strand
ACCCGCGTCCGGTCGACCCGCCTCCGGCCGACCCGCCTCCGGCTGCTCGCCGGGGGAGGTCCACCCCGGGCCCGCCGCGTCGGGCCCGGTCCAGCCTCGCGGCGGCTGCTCGACGGACCAACCCGGGTACGGCGCCCGGCGCCGGCCGTCGTCCTCCTCCGGCCGCTCAGACCCCGGCGTCTCCGACATCGTCTGCTCGCCTCCCGGATATCACTGGTCGCATTCCGTCCGGCCGCGCCGCCGTACCGGACAAGGCCGGACACATCGTTTCACGAGTCACGATGCTGGCGGCAACAGGGAGTTGCCGGCCGGAAGTCATCCACAACCAGTTTTCACAGATTGGCCCCAACGGTGACACGATATTCAGCATGAAGGGACGCGTCCTCATCGTCGACGACGACACCGCGCTCGCGGAGATGCTCGGAATCGTCCTGCGCAACGAGGGCTACGACTCCGCGACGGTCACCCAAGGCGACGACGTGCTGCCCGCGTTCCGGGAGTTCAAGCCGGATCTTGTGCTGCTCGATCTGATGCTCCCCGGCAAGGACGGCATCGACGTGTGCAAGGAGATCCGGGCCGAGTCCGGCGTTCCGATCGTGATGTTGACAGCGAAGAGCGACACCGTTGACATCGTGGTCGGCCTCGAGTCAGGCGCGGACGACTATGTTGTCAAGCCGTTCAAGCCCAAGGAACTCGTGGCACGGGTACGGGCGAGGCTGCGGCGCAGCGAGGATCCCAAGCCGGAGACGCTGCAGATCGGGGATCTCACGATCGACGTGGCCGGCCATTCCGTCCGGCGCGACGGCACGACCATCGGACTGACCCCGCTGGAGTTCGACCTGCTGACGTGCCTCGCGCGCAAGCCGTGGCAGGTGTTCAGCCGCGAGGAGTTGCTCGAGAAGGTGTGGGGCTACCGGCACGCTGCGGACACCCGGCTCGTCAACGTCCATGTCCAGCGGCTGCGCTCGAAGGTCGAGCGCGACCCGGAACGGCCGGAGGTCGTGGTGACGGTGCGCGGCGTCGGTTACAAGGCGGGTCCGGCCTGACGTGAGCGGCGGCACGCTCCACGACGAGCGGACGGGCGCGACGCCGCGGGCGGTGGCGCTGCTGACCGCGGCGGGCGCGGCCGTGCTGCGTACGTGGAACCGGCTGGCCGCGACCTGGCAGCGCTCGATCCAGCTGCGGGTGGTGGTCGCGACGCTGGCGCTGTCGTTCGCGGTGGTCTCGCTGCTGGGCGTCACGCTGATGCGCCAGGTGACCGACGGCGTGCTCAGCGAGCGGCGGGAGGCGGCTCTCGCCCACGTCCAGTCCGGGCGGGCGACCGTGCAGGCCGAGATCGACGCGGCGGAGCCCGGCGAGGCGCCGGTGCTGCGGCAGATCGTCGGCGACCAGGCCGACCGGGGCGGCGTCGACGGCCCGGCCGTAGTGCTGATCAGGGAGGGGCTGCCGCCGTTCGCCTCGCCGCCGGCGATCCAGTCGACCAGCGTGCCGGAGGAGTTGCGCCAGAGCGTCGCGGACGAGGAGCGCATCTACTGGACCTACACCACGATCTCGTACGACGACGGCACCGCGGACATACCCGGCCTGGTGGTGGGCGGGCAGGTCGTCGACGGCCTCCAGCAGCACGGGCTGTACTACCTGTTCTCGCTCGAGGAGCAGGAGCAGACGCTCAACCTGGTGTGGACCGCGCTGGCCACGGCGGGCCTGTTGCTGGTCCTGCTGCTGGGCGCGATCGCGGGGCTGGTCGCACGGCAGGTGGTCACCCCCGTCCGGATGGCCGCCAAGATCGCCGCGCGGTTCTCGGCGGGCAAGCTCTCCGAACGGATGACCGTCCGCGGGCGGGACGACATCGCCCGGCTGGCCAGCAGCTTCAACCACATGGCCGGCAGCCTGCAGCAGAAGATCGGCGAGCTCGAGGAGCTGTCGCGGGTGCAGCGGCAGTTCGCCTCGGACGTGTCGCACGAGCTGCGCACGCCCCTGACCACCGTCCGGATGGCCGCCGACGTGCTCCACGAGTCGCGCGACGAGTTCGACCCCGCCGTGCAGCGGGCCGCGGAGTTGCTGCAGGTGCAGCTGGACCGGTTCGAGACCCTGCTGGCCGACCTGCTGGAGATCAGCCGGTTCGACGCGGGCGCGGCCGTGCTCAACCCCGAGTCGGTCGACATGCGCGATCTCGTCTACCAGGTGACCGACGCGACGGCGCACGTGGCCGCGCGCAAGGGCTCCGAGGTCCGGCTGGACGTCCCGGAGGAGCCCTGCGTGGCGGAACTGGACTCGCGGCGGATCGAGCGGGTGTTGCGCAATCTGGTCGTCAACGGGATCGAGCACGGTGAGGGCCGCGATCTCGTCGTCCGGGTGGCCGCCAGTGAGCAGGCCGTCGCGGTGAGCGTGCGTGACTTCGGGGTCGGCCTCAAGCCCGGCGAGGCGTCCCTCGTCTTCCACCGGTTCTGGCGGGCGGACCCCGCCCGGACGCGGACCAGCGGGGGGACCGGGCTCGGGCTCTCGATCGCCATGGAGGACGCGCGGCTGCACGGCGGCTGGCTGCAGGCGTGGGGTGAGCCCGGGGCCGGCTCGCAGTTCCGGCTGACGCTGCCCCGGCGCGTCGGAGGGGACCTCACCGCGTCGCCGTTGCCGCTGATGCCCGAGGATGCCGCCTACGATGGGGGGCTGTCCGGTGTGGGCAGGCCGTACCGCAGGCTGCGGGGCGATCGAGACGGCCGAGATGGCCGGGACGACAGGGACGAGTCGGCGGAGGTCTCCCGTGCGTAGGGGAACGCTCGCGGCCGTTTCGGCCGGACTCGTGGCCGTCGTGACCGGGTGTGCGGGAGTGCCGACGTCCGGCCCCGTAGTGCCGGGGGACGCGATCGACGCCGAGCAGCGCCAGCCTTATGTCGGCGGCGAGGCGCTCCCGCCGCAGCCCGGGGCGTCGCCGGAGGAGACGGTGGCGGGCTTCCTGGAGGCGATGAAGTACTACGAACCGGACTACAGCACCGCCAGGCAGTTCCTCACACCGACAGCGTCCGGGCAGTGGGATCCCGCGGAGGCCGCGACGATCTACAGTACGGAGCCGGTGCCGATGGAGCAGGAACGGGGAGAGGTCCGGGTGAACCTGTCGGTCATGGCGACGCTGGATGAGGGCCGTCAGTTCGGCAACCGGCCGTCGGGCACGGTCGAGGAGTACGTCTTCGACCTCGAGCGCACCGGGAGCGAGTGGCGGATCTCGAACCCGCCGCCCGGGCTGATCATCAGAGACGTCGACTTCGACAGCGAGTTCGAGGTGTACAACCTGTACTACTACGCTCCGGGCTCGGACGCGCTGGTACCCGACCCGGTCTACGTGCCGCGGCAGGCCTCGGTGGCGACCCTGCTCGCCCAGGAGCTGCTGGACGGCCCGTCGCCGTGGCTGTCCCTCACGGTCGAGACCGCGTTCCCGGCCGGTACCGAGGTAGCGCCGGCCGCCGTCGTCGAGAAGTCGGGCCTCGCGGAGGTCAAGCTCAGCGACACCGCACAGGAAGCCGCCGAGGTGGACCGCCGCCGGATGGTCAAGCAGCTGGCCTGGACCCTCGGTCAGATTCCCGGGGTCAACGAGGTCGCGGTGTCGGCCTCGCCGGTGGCCTTCGGCAGCGCGGCTGCTCCCGCCGCCGACGAGGACCCCGCGGAGTCCCGTCCGCCCAACTTGTTCGGCCTCGAGGCCGGCGGCGTCGTCCAGTTCGAGGCCGGAGGGGACACGGTGCCGGTGCGCGGCCCGCTGGCGGAGCCCGCGGGTGCCGTGGAGCTGGCGGTGAACCACTCGATGACCGAGGCGGTCGTGGTGGACCAGGCGCGGACCGCGCTGAAGCTCAGCAGGCTCCAGGAGGATGCCGAGATCGAGATCATCGCGGCGGGCGCCCAGCTCATGTCGCCCTCGATCGACCTGCTGGGCCGGGTGTGGGCCGTCGACCAGCGTCCCGAGGGCTCCGCGCTGATCGTCAGCGAGACGGGGTCCGTGGACGCCGTGACGGTGCCCGTCGCGGGCGTCGAGGAGGGCTCGCGCATCGACGGGATCGAGGTGTCCGCGGACGGCACCCGGATCGCGATGGTGGTCGACGGCCAGGTCGCGACGGGGGTCGTCGTCCAGGACGAGCGGATCGACGACCTGCGCGTCGTCGGTGTCGAGCCGATAGTGATCAACCGGTTGGAGGACGCGGTGGTCGACGTCTCGTGGCACCGGTACGACGAGCTCGCGGTGCTCACCAGGCCGGACGAGGAGTCCGACGTCTCGGCACGGGCGTACATCGTCGAGCTCGACACCCACAACGCGTCCCTCGCCGGTTCGTCGATCATCGGTGCCGAGTCCATCGCCGCGACCTGGGGCGATTCGCAGGAGCTGGTGGTCGGCGCGGAGGAGCGGATGCTCCGGCTCCAGCGTCCGTCGCTGGACTGGGTGGAGATCGCCGGCGTGTACGGTCCGGCCTACCCCGGATAGCGCCGTGCCGGGCCTCGGGGGCCGGCTGCGCGGGCTGGGAGCCGCCGCTGCCGAGCTTGCGCTGGGCAGCGTGTGCGCGGGTTGCGAGCGGCATCCGGGGTCGCTGTGTGCCGAATGCCGCGAGGTGCTGCGCGGTGCCGCGCGGCCCGTGCCGCTTCCAGCGGGAGCGGGGATGCCCCCGGTGGCCGCCGTCGCGGACTACGAGGGTGCGGCGCGGGCGGCCATCATCGCGCACAAGGAACA
>JBMCTR010000183.1:0-4716 GCA_048622955.1 Actinomycetota bacterium | reverse complement strand
GTTCGACCAGCCGCTCGAAGACCTCCCTGGCGCGCGCGAGCTGGGCGGACCGGAAAAACGCCCTCCCGGCCAGCTCCAGCACCGACTTCGGCGGCGTCGGCTCGTCGAGCAGCGGCTCCAGCTCGCGGGCGGCCCCGACGGGGTCACCGGCCTCGTAGAGCACTCCAGCCGCTCGGTACGCGGCCAACTGGTCGGTCATCGAACGCATCCCCTTTCTCGCCGGCCTCCACTTTCGAGGCTAGCCGAGGCGGCCCGGGCCGATCTAGGGCACGGCTCGGCGCCCGCACACGCCGGGCCACAGTCTGGCGGCCGCCGCCGGCGGCGCGCGCCTGCCCCGGGTCGCCGGACGATCAGGCGATGTGCAGGGTGCCGTTGACCCGCCGCGGCACGCCAGCGGGGTTGCCGTCGCGCAACTCGTCCGGCAGGACGGACGACGGGGCGTTCTGGTAGGCCACCGGACGCAGCCAGCGCCGGATCGACGTGGCTCCCACCGACGTGTGGGAGGCGACGGTCGTCGCGGGGTACGGCCCACCGTGGTGCATCGCCCAGGTGACCGCGACACCGGTCGGGTACCCGTCGAAGATCAACCGGCCGGCCATCGCACGCAGCGTGCCGTGCAACCGCTGCACCAGGGAGGTCTCGCCATTCGCAGCGTGGACGGCCGCCGTGAGCTGGCCTTCCAGCCGGCCGAGCGCGGCGAGCAACTCGTCGGAGTCGCGGTACTCGATCACGATGGCCGCCGGGCCGAAGCACTCCTCGAACAGTTCGCCGTCGAGATCCTCGGCCGCCACGGCGAGCAGGACCGCTGCACCGCGGTCGCCATTGGCGGGCTTGCCGTCGGCGAGCACGGTCACCCGCGTATCAGCGCGCCGCCGGCTCACCTCCTCCTGATAGGCGGTCCGGATGCCGGCGGTAAGCATCGGGCCGGCAGCGACGTCCGCGACGGCGTCCGCGAGCGCCGACCGCAGCCGGTCCGCTCCGGCGGGCACGAAGATCAGGCCGGGCTTGGTGCAGAACTGCCCCGTCCCCAGCGTCATCGAGCCGACGAAGCCGGCCGCGATCTCCTCCGGTCGGCTCGCCGCCGCACCGGCGGTGACCACCACGGGGTTCACGCTGCCCATCTCGGCGTAGAACGGGATGGGCTCCGGGCGCGCCGCCGCGATGTCGGAGAGGGCACGCCCGCCCGCAGCCGACCCCGTGAACCCGACCGCCTTGACGGCCGGGTGCCGGACGAGATCGGCGCCCGCCTCGAACCCCTCGGCCAGCCCGAGCACCCCGTCCGGCAGGACGGCACGCATCGCGTCGAACGTCCGCCGGCTGGTCTCCGGATGCGCAGGGTGCGCCTTCACCACGACCGGGCAGCCGGCCGCGAGGGCCGATGCCGTGTCGCCACCGGGGACGCTGAACGCCAGCGGGAAGTTGCTGGCGCCGAACACGGCGACCGGTCCGAGCGGAACCAGCATCCGCCGCAGGTCGGGACGCGGGCCCATCGCCGTCTCGGCCGCCTCGTCGATCGTCGCCTCGAGGTACGAGCCTTCCCGGATCACATCGGCGAACAGCCGGAACTGGTAGCAGGTCCTGGTCAGCTCACCGTTCAGCCGTGTCGTCCCCAGCTGCGTCTCGCGGTCCGCCGTACCGACGATCTCCGATCGGTCGGCTTCGAGGGCGTCCGCGAGTTGCTCCAGCAACCCGGCCCGCCGCGCCCGGCCGAGGGACTCGAACTCGGGCGCGGCGGCGGCCGCGGCCACCGCGAGCCGGTCGACGTCGGTCATGGCGCCAACCGTATCGGTGGCCGCCGGGGAGGCCGGGCTTACTCGGTCTCGGACTTGCCGGCGCCGGCGGTGACGGGGGCGACGTCCGGCAACTCCGACTTCGGCGTGCCGGTGAAGGTGAACCGTGCCTCACGGCCCTCGCCCTCGACATCGACGACCACGATCTCGCCGGCGTTGAGGTCACCGAACAGGATCTTCTCCGACAGGGTGTCCTCGATCTCGCGCTGGATGGTCCGCCGCAGCGGCCGCGCACCGAGGACCGGGTCGAAGCCGTGCTCGGCGAGCAGTTCCCTGGCCTCCTGGGTCAGCTCGATCGCCATGTCCTTGTCCTTGAGCCGCTCGTCCACCTGAGCGATCATCAAGTCCACGATGCGGGTGATCTCCTCCGGAACCAGCTGGTGGAAGACGATGATGTCGTCCACCCGGTTGAGGAACTCGGGCCGGAAGTTCTGCTTGAGTTCTTCCGTGACCCTCGCCTTCATCCGCTCGTAGTCACCCTCGGCGTCACCGCCCGTCGAGAAGCCGAGCTGGACGCCCTTGGCGATGTCGCGCGTGCCGAGGTTCGTGGTCATGATGATCACGGTGTTCTTGAAGTCGACCACGCGGCCCTGGGCGTCGGTGAGCCGGCCGTCCTCGAGAACCTGCAGCAGCGAGTTGAAGATGTCCGGGTGTGCCTTCTCGACCTCGTCGAACAGCACGACCGAGAACGGACGCCGCCGCACCTTCTCGGTGAGCTGGCCGCCCTCCTCGTAGCCGACGTAGCCCGGGGGCGACCCGAACAGCCGCGACACGGTGTGCTTCTCGGAGAACTCGCTCATGTCCAGCTGGATGAGCGCGTCCTCGTCGCCGAACAGGAACTCCGTGAGCGCCTTGGACAGCTCGGTCTTCCCGACCCCGGACGGGCCGGCGAAGATGAACGAGCCACCGGGGCGCTTCGGGTCCTTCAGCCCGGCGCGGGTACGGCGGATCGACTTGGACAGCGCGGAGATGGCGTCCTCCTGGCCGATGATCCGCTTGTGGATCTCCTCCTCCATGTGCAGCAGCCGGGAGGTCTCTTCCTCGGACAGCTTGAACACGGGGATGCCGGTGGAGTTGGACAGCACCTCGGCGATCAGCTCGTCGTCCACCTCGGCGACGACGTCGAGGTCGCCGGCCTTCCACTGCTTCTCGCGCTCGGCCTTCTGGTTGATGAGCTGCTTCTCCTTGTCGCGCAGCGAGGCCGCCTTCTCGAAGTCCTGCGAGTCGATCGCGGACTCCTTCTCGCGGCGCACGTTCGCGATCTTCTCGTCGAACTCGCGCAGGTCCGGCGGCGCGGTCATGCGGCGGATGCGCAGCCGCGAGCCGGCTTCGTCGATCAGGTCGATCGCCTTGTCCGGGAGGTACCGGTCGGAGACGTAGCGGTCGGCGAGGTGGGCCGCCGCGGCCAGCGCTCCGTCGGTGATCGAGACCCGGTGGTGCGCTTCGTAGCGGTCCCGCAGGCCCTTCAGGATCTCGATGGTGTGCGCCAGCGTCGGCTCGAGCACCTGGATGGGCTGGAACCGCCGCTCGAGCGCGGCGTCCTTCTCGACGTGCTTGCGGTACTCGTCGAGCGTGGTGGCGCCGATCGTCTGCAGCTCGCCGCGCGCCAGCATCGGCTTGAGGATCGACGCGGCGTCGATCGCACCCTCGGCCGCGCCCGCACCGACGAGCGTGTGGATCTCGTCGATGAACAGGATGATGTCGCCGCGGGAGCGGATCTCCTTGAGCACCTTGCGCAGGCGCTCCTCGAAGTCGCCGCGGTACCGGGAGCCGGCGACCAGCGCGCCGAGGTCGAGCGTGTACAGCTGCTTGTCCTTGAGCGTCTCGGGAACCTCGCCCTTGACGACGTTCTGCGCCAGGCCCTCGACGACCGCGGTCTTCCCGACCCCGGGCTCACCGATCAGGACGGGGTTGTTCTTGGTGCGGCGGGACAGCACCTGCATGACCCGCTCGATCTCGTTCTCCCGGCCGATGACCGGGTCGAGCTTGCCCTCGCGGGCGGCCTGGGTGAGGTTGCGGCCGAACTGGTCGAGCACCAGGGACGTGGACGGCGCCTCGCTCTGCGGCCCGGCACCGGACGTCGCGGCCTCCTTGCCACCGGAGTACCCGGACAGCAACTGGATCACCTGCTGGCGCACCCGGTTCAGGTCGGCACCCAACTTGACCAGCACCTGCGCCGCGACACCCTCGCCCTCACGGATGAGGCCGAGCAGGATGTGCTCGGTGCCGATGTAGTTGTGCCCGAGCTGCAGCGCCTCGCGCAGCGACAGCTCCAGCACCTTCTTGGCGCGTGGGGTGAACGGGATGTGCCCGCTCGGAGCCTGCTGGCCCTGGCCGATGATCTCCTGCACCTGGTCACGCACGGCCTCCAGCGAGATGCCCAGGCTCTCGAGCGCCTTCGCCGCGACACCCTCGCCCTCGTGGATCAGGCCGAGCAGGATGTGCTCCGTGCCGATGTAGTTGTGGTTGAGCATCCTGGCCTCTTCTTGCGCCAGGACGACGACCCGCCGTGCGCGGTCGGTAAACCTCTCAAACATCAGTGGCACTCCTCACCGAGCGGTCTGGGTGTGCCGGGGCTCTCCCGGTCCGCCCGTACTCCGCATGCTAGCCCCCCTCGTGGAGGTCGTGACCCTTCCGTCTTACGACCGTAACCCGTCGAGGCGACGTACAGCACAACACCTGGATACCCGAAGACCTTCCAGGACCGGCGCCCGTACGCCAGGGGCGAACGCGCAACACCGGTTCGATCACGTTCGGCAGGCCCAGCCCCACTCCAACAGGGTCGCAGACCTGGTGCGGCATGGCTAGCCCTGCTGAACGTGATCGAACCGGGAAAAGTGGCCAGGCGGGGCCGGCATTTTCGGGCGGGCATCCCGCCTGAGCGGCGCCGGCATTCCGAGGATCCGGACTGCCGGCGCTTCGCTCA
>JBMCTR010000182.1:0-4792 GCA_048622955.1 Actinomycetota bacterium | reverse complement strand
GGACGCCGTGGTGATGCGCCGGGCGCTGGAGTACGTCAAGGCGTTCGACGGCGTGGTGGCCCAGCACTCCAGGGAGCCGGGGCTGACCGAGGGCGCCCAGCTGAACGAAGGCGAGCTGTCCGGGCGGCTGGGGCTGCGCGGCTGGCCGTCGGTCGCCGAGGAGGCGGTCATCGCCCGCGACCTGCTGCTCGCCGCGCACGTGTCGTCGAGGCTGCACGTCTGCCACGTCTCGACCGCCGGCTCGGTGGAGCTCATCCGGTGGGCCAAGTCCAAGGGCTGGGACGTCACCGCCGAGGTGGCGCCGCACCACCTGCTGCTCACCGAGGACCTCGCCGCGGGCTTCGACCCCCGGTACAAGGTCGACCCGCCGCTGCGCGGCCGGGAGGACGTCGAGGCGCTGCGGACGGCGCTCGCCGACGGCACGATCGACGCTGTGGCGACCGACCACGCCCCGCAGCCGGTCGAGGACAAGGAGTGCGAGTGGGACGCCGCCGCACCCGGGATGCTCGGCCTGGAGACCGCGCTGTCGGTCGTGCAGGCCGCCGTCGTCGACACGGGCCTGCTGGACTGGGCCGGCGTCGCGGACCGGATGGCCCTTCGCCCCGCTCGGATCGGCCGCTGTGACCGCGGCCCGCACGCCCAGGGCAGGCCGCTGGCCGCCGGGGAGCCGGCGAACGTCGTGCTCGTCGATCCCGCGGCCTCGCGGGTCGTCGAGGGCCGCGCGATGGCGTCGCTGTCGCACAACACGCCGTACGAGGGGATGAAGCTGCCCGGGCGGGTCGTCGCGACGTTCCTGCGCGGGCGTCCGACCGTCCTCGACGGGGCCGTGGCGTGACCGCCGCGCTGCTCGTGCTGGAGGACGGGCGGACGTTCCGCGGCGAGCCGTACGGCGCACCCGGCGAGGCTTTCGGCGAGGCGGTGTTCGCCACCGGCATGACCGGCTACCAGGAGACGCTGACCGACCCGTCGTACCACCGGCAGATCGTCGTGCAGACCGCGCCGCACATCGGCAACACCGGCGTGAACGGGGAGGACGGCGAGTCCCGGCGGATCTGGGTGGCCGGCTACGCGGTCCGCGACCCCGCCCGGCGGCACTCGTCGTGGCGCGCCGAGCGCGGCCTCGAGGAGGACCTGGCCGCCCAGGGTGTGGTCGGCATCAGCGGCGTGGACACCAGGGCGCTGACGCGGCACCTGCGCGAGCGCGGCGCCATGCGGGCGGGCATCTCGACCGTCGAGGCCGACCCGCGCGCGCTGCGCGAGCGGGTGCTCGCCGCCCCGCCGATGCTGGGCTCGGACCTGGTCGGGGACGTGACGACCCGCGAGCCGTACGTCGTGCCCGCCGCGGGGACGAAGCGGTTCACCGTGGCGGCCCTGGACCTCGGGATCAAGACGATGACGCCGTCCCGGCTCGCCGAGCGCGGCGTCGAGACGCACGTGCTGCCGGCGACCGCGACGCTCGAGCAGGTGCGCGCGCTCGAACCGGACGGGCTGTTCCTCTCCAACGGCCCGGGTGACCCGGCCACCGCCGGGCATGCCGTCGAGGTGCTGCGCGGCGCGCTCGGTGCGGGCGTCCCGTTCTTCGGCATCTGCCTCGGCCACCAGGTCTTCGGCCGGGCGCTCGGCCTCGGCACCTACAAGCTCCGGTACGGCCACCGGGGCATCAACCTGCCGGTGCAGGACCGGTCGACCGGGAAGGTGGAGGTGACCGCGCACAACCACGGCTTCGCCGTCGAGGCACCGCTGGACGGCGATGTCGAGACCCCCTACGGGCCGGCCAGGGTCAGCCACGTCTGCCTCAACGACGGCGTGGTCGAGGGCCTGGAGCTGCGCGACCGCCGCGGCGAGGCGACGGCGTTCTCCGTGCAGTACCACCCGGAGGCCGCGGCCGGCCCGCACGACGCGGACTACCTGTTCGCCCGGTTCGTGGACCTGATGGCAGCGAGGGCCTCCTGATGCCGCGGGTGGGCGACATCGGCTCCGTCCTCGTCATCGGGTCCGGCCCGATCGTCATCGGCCAGGCCTGCGAGTTCGACTACTCCGGGACCCAGGCCTGCCGGGTGCTGCGGCAGGAGGGGCTGCGCGTGGTCCTCGTCAACAGCAACCCGGCGACGATCATGACCGACCCGGACCTGGCGGACGCGACCTACGTCGAGCCGATCACCCCGGAGGTGGTCGAGAAGGTCATCGCCGCCGAGCGCCCGGACGCGCTGCTCGCGACGCTGGGCGGCCAGACCGCCCTGAACACCGCGGTGGCGCTGCACGACGGCGGCGTGCTCGACAAGTACGGCGTGCGGCTGGTCGGTGCGTCGATCGAGGCGATCCGGCGGGGCGAGGACAGGGAGTCGTTCAAGCGGATCGTGACCCGGGTCGGCGGCGAGGTCGCCCGTTCGGTCGGCTGCCGCTCGATGGAGGAGTGCCTCGCGGCCGCCGCGGAGCTCGGCTACCCGGTGATCGTCCGGCCGTCGTTCACGATGGGCGGGGCCGGCTCCGGGATGGCCGCCGACGAGGCGGAACTGCGCCGCATCGCGGGCGCCGGGCTGGCGCTCTCGCCCGCCGCGGAGGTGCTGCTCGAGGAGTCGGTGCTCGGCTGGAAGGAGTACGAGCTCGAGGTGATGCGCGACCGGGCGGACAACGTGGTGATCGTCTGCTCGATCGAGAACGTCGACCCGATGGGCGTGCACACCGGCGACTCGGTCACGGTCGCCCCGGCCATGACGCTGACCGACCGGGAGTACCAGCGGATGCGCGACCTGGCGATCGCGGTGATCCGCGAGGTCGGGGTGGACACCGGCGGCTGCAACATCCAGTTCGCCGTCGAGCCCGGCACCGGGCGGATGATCGTCGTGGAGATGAACCCGCGGGTGTCCCGGTCGTCCGCGCTGGCCAGCAAGGCGACGGGGTTCCCGATCGCCAAGATCGCCGCCAAGGTGGCGCTGGGCTACACGCTCGACGAGATCCCGAACGACATCACCGGGCAGACCCCAGCGTCCTTCGAGCCCACGCTCGACTACGTCGTGGTGAAGGCGCCGCGGTTCGCCTTCGAGAAGTTCCCGATGGCCGACCCGACGCTGACCACGCACATGAAGAGCGTGGGGGAGGCGATGGCGATCGGCCGGTGTTTCACCGAGGCGCTGCAGAAGGCGCTGCGGTCGCTGGAGAAGCCGGACGCTCCGCTGGAGCTCAGCAGCGGCCCGGGGGACGCGGGCGAGCTTGTGCAGCGCCTGCGACGGCCGTACGACGGTCGGCTGCGCGACGTCGCCGCGGCGCTGCGGGCCGGGGCCGGCGTCGACGAGGTGGCCGCGGCGACCGGGATCGACCCGTGGTTCGTCGACCAGGTGCTCCTGCTCACCGAGGTGGCCGACGAGGTGCGGCGGGCCGAGGTGCTGACCCCCGACCTGCTGCGGAAGGCGAAGCGGCACGGCTTCTCCGACCGGCAACTCGGCGACCTGCGGGGCACGACCGAGGAGGTCGCCCGCGGCGTGCGGCAGGCCCTGGGGGTGCGCCCCGTCTACAAGACCGTCGACACCTGCGCCGCGGAGTTCGCCGCCCGTACGCCGTACCTGTACTCGTCCTACGACGAGGAGACGGAGGTGGCGCCGCGGGAGCGGCCGGCGGTGATCATCCTGGGCAGCGGTCCGAACCGGATCGGGCAGGGGATCGAGTTCGACTACTCCTGCGTGCACGCGGCCATGGCGCTCGGCGACGCCGGGTACGAGACCGTGCTGGTGAACTGCAACCCGGAGACGGTGTCGACCGACTACGACACCTCCGACCGGCTGTACTTCGAGCCGCTCACCCTGGAGGACGTGCTCGAGGTGGTGCACGCGGAGTCCGCCGCCGGGCCGGTCGCGGGTGTCGTCGTGCAACTCGGCGGCCAGACGCCGCTGGGGCTCGCGCAGGCGCTCTCCGACGCCGGCGTGCCGATCGTCGGGACGCCGCCGGAGGCGATCCACCGGGCCGAGGAGCGCGGCACGTTCGGCCGCCTGCTGGCCGCGGCCGGCCTGCCGGCGCCCAAGCACGGCACCGCCACCTCCTTCGAGCAGGCGCGCGCCATCGCCGCCGACATCGGGTTCCCGGTGCTCGTGCGCCCGTCGTACGTCCTCGGCGGGCGCGGCATGGAGATCGTCTACGACGACGCGGAGCTGCGCGACTACGTCGGCCGGGCCACCGAGGCCAGCCCGGAGCACCCCGTCCTCGTCGACCGGTTCCTCGACGACGCGGTGGAGCTCGACGTCGACGCGCTGTTCGACGCCGATGGCGAGCTCTACCTCGGCGGCGTCATGGAGCACATCGAGGAGGCGGGCGTGCACTCGGGCGACTCGGCGTGCGCGCTGCCGCCGGTGACGCTGGGCCGCGAGGTGCTCGAGCTCGTCCGGGAGTCGACGGCCGCCATCGCCCGGGGAGTCGGCGTCCGCGGGCTGCTCAACGTGCAGTACGCGCTCGCCGCGGACGTGCTGTACGTCCTGGAGGCCAACCCGCGGGCGTCGCGCACCGTGCCGTTCGTCTCGAAGGCGACCGCGGTGCCGCTGGCCAAGGCCGCGGCCCGGATCATGCTCGGCGCCTCGATCGCGGACCTGCGGGACGAGGGCATGCTGCCGCCGGGGGACTGCCTCGAGCTGCCCGCCGCGGCCCCGGTGGCGGTCAAGGAGGCCGTGATGCCGTTCAACCGGTTCCGGCTGCCCGACGGGCACAGCGTGGACACCGTCCTCGGGCCGGAGATGCGCTCGACCGGCGAGGTCATGGGCATCGACGGGCTGTTCGGCACCGCGTTCGCCAAGTCCCAGCTCGCCGC
>JBMCTR010000181.1:0-4799 GCA_048622955.1 Actinomycetota bacterium | reverse complement strand
CGCCAGATTAGTCCGGCGTGTCGAACGGTTCTTGCATGATCGGCGCGGAGGGTAGGCAAACTGAGGCCTATGCACGTGCTCGTCGTCGACGACGATCCCGCCGTCCGCGACTCGCTGCGGCGCTCGCTCGCCTTCAACGGCTACGACGTCGAGCTGGCCGCGGACGGCGAGCAGGCACTGCGCGCGATCTCCACCTCGCGCCCGGACGCCGTCGTGCTCGACGTGATGATGCCGAACATGGACGGCCTGGCGGCGTGCCGCACCTTGCGGGCGGCCGGTGACGACGTCCCCGTGCTCATGCTGACCGCGCGCGGCGAGGTCTCCGACCGGGTCGCCGGACTCGACGCGGGAGCCGACGACTACCTGCCGAAGCCGTTCGCGCTGGAGGAGCTGCTGGCGCGCCTGCGCGCGCTGCTGCGGCGCACGGCCACGAGCGGGCAGGACGCCGCCGCCCTGACGCTGGCCGACCTGACGCTGGACCCGGCCACCCGGGAGGTTCACCGCGGTGACCGGAAGGTGCGGCTGACCCGCACCGAGTTCTCGTTGCTCGAACTGCTGTTGCGGCACCCGCGCCAGGTGCTGACCCGCGAGCGGATTCTGGAGGAGGTCTGGGGATACGACTTCCCCACCACCGCCAACTCGCTCGAGGTCTACATCGGATACCTGCGGCGCAAGACCGAGGACGGCGACGAGCCCCGGCTGATCCACACCGTTCGCGGCGTCGGCTACGTCGCGCGGGAGACACCGCCGTGAGCCGCTCCCGGTACGGCCTGCTGGACCGTGTGCGCGAACGACGCGCGCGCCTGCGGGCGGGCCGGATCCGCGACCGAATCCGGCGGCTGCCGCTGCGTACCCGCGTGGGCGCCCTCGCCGCCCTCGGGGTGGGGCTCGCGGTGCTCCTCACGGCGATCGCCGCGTACGCCACCGTGCGGGTGCAGCTCACTAACAACGTGGACGACCGCCTGTTCGACCGGGCCTATCAGGCCGTGGCGAGCCCGCTGGCCGAACCAGCCCAGCTCGTGCAGGTTCCGTCCGAGGCCATTCTCGCGGCCGATCTGCGGGTCGGGCTCGTCCGCTTCGACAACGTCAGGTTCTCCACGTTCGGTGAGCAGAGCGCGCCGCCGATCGGCTCCCGGGAGGTCGCCGTCGCCAGCGGCCAGGCGCAGGACAGCATTCGGACCGCCACGCTGGACGGCGAGTCCTACCGGGTGGTCGCGGTCCCCGCCGGTCGCGGCCTCGCGCTCGTCGTGGCACAGCCCACCGAGACCGTGGACCGGGTGCTCGACCAGCTCGGGCTCGTCTCCCTGGCGGCCGGCGGGCTCGGAATCGCCCTGGCAGGATGGGCCGGGGTGTCGATCGCCAGGGCAAGCCTTCGCCCGGTCGAGCGGTTGACCGAGGCGGCCGAGCACGTCGCGGCCACCGGGGAGTTCGCCCCCATCGAGATCGAAGGCCACGACGAGATCGCGCGCCTCGCGCACTCGTTCAACGCCATGCTGGCCGCACTGGACGACGCCCGCACGCGGCAGCGGCAGCTCGTGGCCGACGCCGGGCACGAGCTGCGCACGCCGCTGACCAGCCTCCGGACGAACCTCGACCTGCTGGCGCAGAGCGACCGCCAGGGCGGGCTCGACCCGGCCGACCGCTCCGAGCTGATCGACGATGTCCGTGCGCAGACCGAGGAGCTGTCCGCGCTCGTCGCGGACCTGACGGAGCTGTCCCGCGAGGACCAGCCGCGGACGCACCTGGAGCCGGTCGACTTCGCCGACGTCGTCCGCGACGCCCTGGACCGCGTGCGCCGGCGGGCGCCGGACGTGACGTTCTCCGCCGACCTCGAGCCGTGGGTGGTCAACGGCGACACCCAGCTGCTGGACAGGGCGGCGACCAACCTGCTCGACAACGCCGCGAAGTACAGCCCCGCGGGCGGCGCCGTGCAGGTGACGCTGCGCGACGGCACGCTGGAGGTGACCGACGAGGGCCCGGGCATCTCCGACGCCGACCTGCCGCACGTGTTCGAGCGCTTCTACCGCTCCGAGGAGGCCCGCGGACGTCCGGGGTCCGGTCTGGGACTGGCCATCGTGCGATCCGCCGCGCTCCGTCACGGCGGCCAGGTCACTGCCGGACACGCGCCGGGGGGAGGCGCCCGGCTCACGTTGACGCTGCCGGGAAGCACTTCTCCCTCCGCTCTTGTGTGACTCTCAGCATGTTTTCAGCGTGCCCGGGCATTCTTGTGGTCATGGAACCGATGACTCCCGACGCGCAGAACCGCCGGGACGAAGCCGCACCAAGCTGGTCCACCACGCCCGACGCCGGTGGCGCCGGTGATCCTCGCCGCGACCAGACGCGCGGCGGTCCGGACGACACCGCTCCTGTGCCACGCCAGGATGACACGAGGGATCTCGGGGCTTCATCGCATCAGCCGGAAGCCGGCTCCGGTCAGGGT
Source organism: Actinomycetota bacterium (assembly GCA_048622955.1). Lineage (GTDB taxonomy): Bacteria > Actinomycetota > Actinomycetes > Jiangellales > Jiangellaceae > JBMCTR01. Next base: position 2,359 of record JBMCTR010000181.1, on the reverse strand, counting down.
GCCGGGTCGAGCCAGGGCGCCGGCGGCACGGCGCCGGCCCCGCGCCGCGGCGGCACCGCCCTGCTCGTCGCGCTGGCCGTGATCGCCGGGCTGCTCGGCGGAGCAGCCGCCGCCGTGGTGTACAGCACCGTCACCGACGAGGAGGACGGCACCGCGGCCAGCAGTCTCGACCAGGAAGCGGCACCGAGCGACGACGGGGGAAGCGGGGGCGACGGCGCCGCCGACGACGGGTTCGGTGTGACCGAGGTGGCCGATCAGGTCCGCCCGAGCGTCGTATCGCTCACCGTCGGCGGCGGTGGCGGCAGCGGAGTCATCATCTCGTCCGACGGAATGATCCTGACCAACAACCACGTCGTGCAGGCCGCCCGCAACGGCCGGATCCTCGTCGCGTTCCACGACGGGTCCACCGCGCCGGCGGAGGTCGTCGGGACCGACCCGCTGTCCGACCTGGCGGTCATCCAGGCGCAGGACGTGTCCGGGCTGGAGGTTGCCGAACTGGGCCGCTCTGCGGACCTGGAGGTGGGCTCACCGGTCGTCGCGATCGGGTCGCCGCTCGGCCTGCAGGGCACGGTCACGTCGGGCATCGTCTCCGCCCTTGACCGGCCGGTAAGCGCCGGAGGAGGCACCACCGAACAGCCCGCGACGTTCAATGCCATCCAGACCGACGCACCGATCAACCCCGGGAACTCCGGCGGCCCGCTGGTCAACCTGTCCGGCGAGGTGGTCGGCATCAACAGCGCAATCGTCACCACGCCCGGTAGCCAGGGCTCCATCGGCCTCGGCTTCGCCATCCCCATCGACCAGGGCCGCGCCATCGCCGAGGACCTGATCGACGACGGCGAGGCAACCCACGCCGAGATCGGCGTCCGCATCACGAACGCGCAAGGCGACATGCGCGGCGCCCAGGTCGTGCAGGTGCAGCCGGACAGCGCTGCGGCCGAGGCGGGCCTGCAGGAAGGCGACATCATCACCGAGGTCGACGGCCAGCCGACTCCCGACGCGCAGTCCCTGATCGCCACCGTCCGCGAGTACCGCCCGGGCGACGAGGTCACGCTCACCGTCGTGCGGGACGGCGAGACCACGAGCATCGACGTGACCCTCGGCGGGTCGGCCCCCACCAGCTGAGGGCGGCCGCGGCGCGGCGGCGGTGAGGACGCGCTCCTCCCAGTCGGCTGTCGGTCGCGCGGGGGCACACTGGTGGTGTGCTCCTGCGCACCGTTGCCGAGACATCCGTGGCCGTCGCCGGCACCGCTGGGCGTTCGGCGAAGACCACGCTGCTCGCCGAGTGCCTGCGCGCGGCCGAGCCGGCCGACGTGCCGATCGTCGTCCACTACCTGTCCGGCGCTCTGCCGCAGCGGCGGACCGGGTTGGGCTACGCCGCGCTGCGCGACCTGCCGGCGCCCGCCGCGGAGCCCACGCTGACCGTCGCGGAGGTCGACGCCGAGTTCGGCAAGCTCGCCGAGCTGTCCGGCCCGGGGTCCGTGACCGCTCGCCGCGACCGGTTCAAGGCCCTGATGGGCCGCGCCACCGGCTCGGAGCAGCGGCTTCTCGCCGGGCTCGTCACCGGGGAGCTGCGGCAGGGTGCCCTCGACGGGATCCTGACCGAAGCGGTCGCCGAGGCGGCGGCGCAGCCGAGCTCCGAGATCCGCCGCGCCGTCATGCTGGCCGGCGCACTGTCCCCGGTGGCGGCGGCGGTGCTGGCCGAGGGCTCCGCCGGCCTGGACCGGTTCCGGCTCGCCGTCGGCAGCCCGCTGCGGCCGATGCTCGCGCAGAGCGCACCGAACGTGAGCGAAGCCTTGCAGCGCACCGGCCAGGCCGCAGTGGAGTGGAAGCTCGACGGCATCCGGGTGCAGATCCATCGCGACGGCGACGACGTCCGGGTCTTCACCCGCACCCTCGACGACGTCACGAGCCGGGTACCCGAGCTCGTCGAGGTCGTCCGCAGCCTCCCGGTGAGCTCGGTTGTACTGGACGGCGAGGCGATCGCCCTGGACGCCGACGGCCGGCCGTTGCCGTTCCAGCGCACTTCGTCCCGGCTCGGCCGCACGCTCGATGTCGACAGGGCGCGCCGCGACACGCCCGTGTCGGCGTTCCTGTTCGACTGCCTCCATCTCGACGGGCGCGACCTCGTGGGTCTCCCGGCCGCTGAGCGCTTCGACGCGCTCGCCGCGGTCGTCCCGGAGCGACACCGCACGCCACGGATCGTCACCGACGACGAGCACCAGACCACGGCCTTCTTCGACGACGCCGTGGCGCGCGGCCACGAGGGCGTCGTCGTCAAGGCGCTCGACGCTCCGTACGAGGCGGGGCGCCGGGGGGCGGCGTGGATCAAGGTCAAGCCCCGGCACACGCTCGACCT
>JBMCTR010000180.1:0-4813 GCA_048622955.1 Actinomycetota bacterium | reverse complement strand
GACTGCGCCTGCCGAACGTGATCGAACCCAGCCGAACCAGGTGAGCCCAGGTGAAGCCGGACCGGTCACAGCCGGGTGGCCAGGATGTCGGTCACCAGGATGCCGCGGGCGCCGAGCTCCCACAGGTCGTCCATGATCCGCTGCGCCTCGGCCCGCGGCACCATGGCGCGGACGGCCACCCAGCCCTCCCGGTGCAGGGGCGAGACCGTCGGCGACTCGATGCCGGGGGTCAGGGCGGACGCCTCGTCCACCCGCTCGACCCTGATGTCGTAGTCCATCATCACGTAGCGGCGCGCGGTGAGCACTCCGCGCAGCCGCCGGACGAACAGCGAGACCCGCGGGGACGCCTCCGCCCCGGCATGGCCGACCAGCACGGCCTCCGAGCGCAGGATCGGCTCGCCCACGATCTCCAGCCCGGCCTGCCGCAGCGTCGTCCCGGTCGAGACGACGTCCGCGATCGCGTCCGCCACCCCGAGCTCGACGGCGTTCTCGACCGCGCCTTCCAGCCGTACGACCTCGGCGTCCACGCCCGCCTCGGCCAGGTACTTGTCCAGGATGCCGGCGTAGGACGTCGCCACCCTCCGCCCGGCCAGGTCGCGCACTCCCGCCGCCGTGCCCGGCCGGGCGGCGAGCCGGAACGTCGAGTGCGCGAAGTCCAGCGCCAGGATCTCCTCCGCGGGCGCTCCCGCGTCGAGCAGCAGGTCGCGCCCGGTGATGCCCACGTCGAGCGTCCCCGAGCCGACGTACACGGCGACGTCCCGCGGCCGGAGGAAGTAGAACTCGACGTTGTTGTCGGGATCCCGCATCGTGAGCTCGCGGCCGTCACCCGGCTGCCGGTAGCCGGCCTCGCGCAGCATCGTCCCGGCCGGCGCCGCCAGCGCGCCCTTGTTGGGGACGGCGACCCGCAACGAGGCCGGGGCGTCCGTCGGCACGTCAGAGCCGGGCATACACGTCCTCCAGCGTGAGGCCGCGGGCCAGCATCAGCACCTGCACGCGGTAGAGCAGCTGCGAGATCTCCACGGCGGCGCGGTCCGGCGACTCGTGCTCGGCGGCCATCCACGCCTCGGCGGCCTCCTCGACCACCTTCTTGCCGGCGTCGTGCACCCCGCGCTGCACCGCCTCCACCGTGCCCGATCCGGCCGCGCCGGACGCCACCTTGGCGGACAGCTCCGCCCACAGGCCGTCGAAGGTCTTCACAACGGTCCAGCTTACGGGCCGGCCCGGCCGGTCCCGGCCGCCGCGGTCACAGCGCGGCCTTCCGGAGCGTCAGGGCGGTCGCCAACGCGGCCTGGCCGGCCTCGTAGCCCTTGTCCTCCGACGATCCGGGCAGCCCTGCCCGGTCCAGGGCCTGCTGCTCGGTGTCGCACGTCAGGACGCCGAACCCCACCGGAACCCCGGTCTCGACGCTGACCCGGACGAGGCCGGACGTGGCCGCCTGGCACACGTAGTCGAAGTGCGGCGTCCCGCCGCGGATCACCACGCCCAGCGCCACCACGGCGTCGAAGCCCGCTCCAGCAAGCCGGGCGCACGCCACCGGCAGCTCGAACGAGCCTGGCACCCGCACCACGGCAGGGTCGTCCACCTCCGCCTCGGCCAGCGCCCGCTGCGCGCCGCCGAGCAGGCCGCCCATGACGGTCTCGTGCCACATCGCGGCCACGACGCCGACGCGCAGCCCGGCGGCTCCCGCGAGCGCCAGGGCCGGCGCGCCCTCGCCGCTCACCGCGGCCTGCCTTCCACGTCGGGGAGCTCGGGCAGTTCCGGCAGCGCGTGTCCCATCCGGTCGCGCTTCGTCCGCAGGTAGCGCAGGTTCTCCGGATGCGGCGCCACCGGCAGCGAAACCCGGTCGACGACCCGCAGGCCGTAGCCCTCCAGCCCGGCGAGCTTGGCCGGGTTGTTCGTCATCAGCAGCAGCTCCTTCACGCCCAGCTCGGCGAGGATCTGCGCTCCCGTGCCGTAGTCGCGGGCGTCGGCCGGCAGCCCGAGGTCCAGGTTCGCGTCGACCGTGTCGCGCCCGTTGTCCTGCAGCTCGTAGGCCCGCAGCTTGTGGGTGAGGCCGATCCCCCGTCCCTCGTGGCCGCGCAGGTAGAGCACGACGCCGCGCCCCTCCGCCGCCACCTGGGCCAGCGCGGCCTGCAGCTGCGTCCCGCAGTCGCACCGCACGGAGCCGAAGGTGTCGCCGGTGAGGCACTCCGAGTGCACGCGCGCCAACACCGGCGTGCCGTCGTCCACCGCGCCCATGAGCAACGCGACGTGCTCGCTGCCGTCGACGGTGTCGCGGTACGCCAGCGCCCGGAAGGTCCCGTGCGCGGTCGGCAGCCGGGTCTCGGCCACCTTTCTGATCTGCGACTCGAACCGTCTCCGGTACCTGATCAGGTCTGCGATCGAGATCATCGCCAGGCCGTGCTCGTCGGCGAACTCCCGCAGCGCGGGAGCGCGCATCATGGACCCGTCGTCGTGCACCAGTTCGGCGAGCACGCCCGCGGGGGTGAGCCCGGCCAGGCGGGCCAGGTCCACACCCGCCTCGGTGTGGCCGGGCCGCTGCAGCACGCCGCCGCTCATCGCGCGCAGCGGGAACAGGTGGCCGGGCCGGGTGAGCTCGTACGGCTCGGTCGCCGAGTCGCTCAGCACGCGGACCGTGTGCGCCCGGTCGGCGGCGGAGATGCCGGTCGTCACGCCGTCCCGCGCGTCGACCGACACCGAGTACGCGGTGCCGCGGCGCTCCTCGTTCACGGACGTCATCGGCGGCAGCTTCAGCCGGTCCAGGTCGGCGCCCAGCATCGGGACGCACACGACGCCGGAGGTGTGCCGGATCATGAACCCCATCAGGGCGGGCGTGGCCCTCCGGGCCGCGAAGATGAGGTCTCCCTCGTTCTCCCGGTCCTCGTCGTCCACCACCACGACGGGCCTGCCGGCCGCGATGTCCGCGATCGCCCGCTCCACGCTGTCCAGCCGCACGTCGCCCATCAGCGCACCAGCCTCTCCACGTACTTGGCGATCACGTCGACCTCGAGGTTCACCCGCTCCCCCGGCTGCCGGAGCCCCAGCGTCGTCGACTCGAGCGTCGTCGGGATCAGGCTCACCTCGAACCAGCCGTCACCCACGCCGGACACCGTCAGCGACACGCCGTCCACCGCGATCGAGCCCTTCTCGACCACGTACCGCGACAGCCGCTCGGGCAGCCCGATCCGGACCACGTCCCAGTCCTCGCCGGCAGTCCTGCCCTGCACGTCGCCGACGCCGTCGACGTGTCCCTGCACGATGTGCCCGCCGAGCCGGTCGCTCGCCCGGACGGCCCGCTCCAGGTTGACGCGCACCCCCACGCCCAGCCCGGCCAGGCTCGAGCGCTCCAGCGTCTCGCGCATCACGTCGGCGGTGAACACGCCGTCGCCGACCTCGACGGCGGTCAGGCACACCCCGTTGACCGCCACCGAGTCGCCGTGCTCGAGGTCCGCAGCGACCAGCGGGCCGCGCACGCCGAGCCGCGCCGCCGTGGCCGAGCCGTCGACCGACACCACCCGGCCGAGCTCCTCCACGATTCCGGTGAACAACCGCCCTCACCCCTTCCTGACGGCCGTGAGCCGCACGTCCGGCCCGACCGTGGCGACGTCGACGATCTCGAGGCGGACGGCCGCGTCCACCGTGTCGATGCCCGCGTCCCCGAGCGCCGCGGTCCCCGCGCCGAGCAGCGCCGGGGCGATGTACGCGAGCACGCGGTCGACGAGCTCCACCTTCCAGAACGCGCCCGCGAGCGTCGGGCCGCCCTCGAGCCAGACGTGCGTGCAGCCCCTGTGGAACAGCCGGGCCAGCCCTTCCGCGGGGTCGCGGGTCGCCAGCCGCACGGTCTCGGCCGCGGAGTCGTTGACGGCGGCGCCCCTCGGGATCTCGCGGAGCCCCATGACCGCGCGCAGCGGCTGGCGGTTGCGCTCGAGGGGGCGATCGTCGGCGTCCCGGACGGTCAGCCGCGGGTCGTCGGCGAGCACGGTGCCGGTCCCCACCAGGACCGCGTCGCACTGGGCGCGCAGCAGGTGGACATCGGCCCGCGACTCGGGGGATGTGATCCACCGGCTGCTACCGTCGGCGGCCGCACTGCGCCCGTCGAGTGTGGCGGCGAACTTCCAGGTGACGTACGGCCGTCCCGCGTCGACGGCGAACGTCCAGACGGGATTGACCATGCGCGCCTCGTCTTCGAGCACACCGCCTTCGACGTCGACGCCGTCGGCTTGCAGCGCTGCGCCGCCGCCGACGGCCCAGGGGCTGCGGTCGGGCTGCGCGTACACGACCCGCCTGACGCCGGCGTCGCGGAGAGCGAGGGCGCACGGGCCGGTCCGGCCGGTGTGGTTGCACGGCTCCAGGGTCACGACGGCGGTGGCTCCCCGCGCTTGGCTTCCCGCCCGGCGCAGCGCGTCGATCTCGGCGTGCCGCTCGCCCGCCCCGCGGCCGTAGCCTTCGACCAGCACGTCGCCGTCCGGGGTCAACAGCACGCAGCCCACCCGCGGGTTCGGCCCCAGGGGGGCGTCGACGGCCTGAGCGAGCTCGAGCGCGCGGCGCATCGCCGCCGTCTCGGTGGGGGTGGCCATTCCCCGTCGCTCCTCGCCTCGTCGTCGGGCGGGCTCCGGGGACGCCTGCGAGGCGGCGAGCGCGGCTCGGCTCGCCGCACCCGCCTGCGTGCTGCCTCCCATCCGGACTTTCACCGTCGGTCCCGGACTTCCACCGGGTCCACCGTCACCGCCCTGCGAAGGGCGTCACCGGGTCGCGGACTGTCACCGCCGGTTCGGACTTCCACCGACCCCGGAGCACGCGTGCTTCCGTTCTT
>JBMCTR010000179.1:0-4824 GCA_048622955.1 Actinomycetota bacterium | reverse complement strand
GCACCGGCACGAGGAACCGGTCGAGCGCCGCGACCGTCGCCTGGCGGCGCAGGTCATCGACCGAGGAGAAGTGGTAGTGGACCAGCCCGGACGTGAGCCCGGCCTCCTCGGCGACGCGCCGGGTGGTCACCGCGCCCCAGCCGTCGCGGGCGATGACGGCGGCCGTCGCCCCCAGCAGCCGGTGCCGGGTGTCGGCTCCGCGTTCGACGGCGCTCGGCGACATGGGGCGTCCCTGCGGCCTTTCTGGTCGCGCGTCTTGGTCGAATGCACTGGACGATTGACCAAATCGAAGCACAGCATCGGGGAGTCCGTCAAGAGAGGAGCAAGTTCGCGGGCTCAGCCGTCCGCGTCGACGTCGTCCTCCGGCTGCCTGGCGGAGCGGGCCTCCGGCCCGGACGGAACGGCACCCGTGGCGTGTGGCGCCTGCGCGGCGACCGGCGGCGGAGGAGGCGTTGGCCGCTGGTCCTGGTCGCTGCGGAACCACACCGCCCGCTGCGGGAACGGGATCTCCACGCCTTCCGCGTCGAACCGGGCCTTGATCCGCTCCCGCAGCTCGCGGCTGATCGCCCACTGCTCGAGCGGCCGGGTCTTGACCGCGAGCCGGATGATCACGCCGTCGGCAGCGAGTTGCTCGACGCCCCAGATCTCGGGCTCTTCGAGAATGAGCTCGCTCCACTCGGGGTCGGCGGCCAGTTCGCTCGCGACCTCGAACATCAGCTGCCGTACCCGTGCGGTGTCCTCGCCGTATCCCACGCCGACGTCGATGAGCGCGCGGGCCCACTCCTGGCCGTAGTTGCCGACCCGGATGACCTCGCCGTTGCGGACGTACCACAGCGTGCCGTCGAGGCCCCGTACCTCGGTGACGCGCAGCCCGACCGCCTCGACCACGCCGATCGCCTCGCCGAGGTCGACCACGTCACCGACGCCGAACTGGTCCTCGAGCAGCATCATCACACCGGAGAGGAAGTCCTTGACCAGGTTCTGCGCCCCGAAGCCGAGCGCCACGCCGACGATGCCGGCGGAGGCCAGCAGCGGCCCGATGGAGTAGTTGAGCTCCTCGAGGATCATGATGACGGCCACCGCGAAGATGATGGCCGTCACGATGCTCCTGGCGAGCGAGCCCAGGGTGCGGGCGCGGGCGGCCCGCCGCTCGGAGTAGATCCCGGCGCCCTGGAACAGCACCCGGGCCGCCTTCTTGGACCCGAGCAGCCGCCGCGGCGGCTCGGTGTGCTCGGCCCGGTACACCAGCCCCTTGATGACCTGGTGGATGGCGTAGCGCGCGACCAGGGCAATGAGCAGCACCCCGGCGATCCGCAGCGGGATCCCGACGAGCCACTCGGTCCAGAACTCCGCGTCGCAGCACTCCGGTCCGTTCTCCGTGTCCTGGATGATCACGACGTCAGCTCCTTGTGCAGAAATCCCAGTTGGTCGGCTGCGAGGTCCACGGTCCGGGACACCGCGCGGGCTCCGTGCCCGACATCGCCCTCGGCTCGCAGCAGGATGGGCCGCTCGTCGGGAGACCGGGCGGTCGCGGCCTGCAGCGCCGCGCACATCTTGCGCGCGTGCATGGTGTCGACCCGCGTGTCGCCGTCGAACACCGTGAACAGCACCGCGGGGTACGCCACACCGTCCCGGACGTGGTGGTACGGCGAATACGACAGCAGCCAGCGCAGCTCGTCCGGGTCGGCGGCGGTGCCGTACTCGTCGTTCCAGGTGGCGCCGAGCCCGAAGTGCTCGTAGCGGACCATGTCCAGCAACGGCGCCGAGCACACCACGGCCCGGTAGGCGTCCGGTCGCTGGGTGAGCGCCGCGCCGACCAGCAGGCCGCCGTTGGACCCGCCGCTGATGCCCAGCCGGTCAGGGGTCGTCCAGCCGTGCTCGACGAGGTGGTCGGCCGCGGCGTGAAAGTCGTCGAAGACGTGCTGCTTGTTCTCGCGCATGCCGGCCCGGTGCCAGGCTTCGCCCTCTTCGGACCCGCCGCGCAGGTTCGCCACCGCCCACACGCCCCCGGACTCCACCCAGGCCAGGACGCTCGCGGAGTACGCCGGCGTGAGCGCGATGCCGAAGCCGCCGTAGCCGTAGAGCACGGCGGGCCGCGGGCGATCCGGCCGGCCGGTGGGCGACACGATGACCATGCGGACCGCGGTGCCGTCCCTGGACGTGTAGCCGACCTGCGTGGACGCGACCGAGGGGACGTCGACCGATCCCGGGCTGTCCGCCCAGGTGGCGAGCTCGCCGGTCAGCGCGTCGTAGCGCAGCACGCGCGGGGGAGTGGTGTGGTCGGTGTACCCGAACCACGTCTCGTGCCCGCCTTCCGGCCGCTCGGACAGCATGCCCACGGAGCCGATGCCGGGCAGGTCGATGCCCTGCAGCCGCTCGCCGGTGGCCAGGTCGTGGACGGTGAGCTCCGACACCGCGTGCCGCGTCCAGGAGACGACGAGCACGGGACGCTCCAAGTCATCGAGGAACGCGTAGTCGTCCAGCACGGCCTCGGGATCCTCGGCCAGCAGGGTGCGCCACGTCTCTGGAGCATCCGGCCGGGCGGGGTCGGCGACAGCGAGCCGCCCGCGCGGCGCGTCGAGGTCGGTCCAGGTGTAGAGCAGCCCGTCCCGCCCGACGTACGGGTGGAAGCGCGCGTCGACGCCCACGACGACCGGCTCCAGCTTCGGCGCCCCCGGGTCGCTCGCGGCCAGATCGGCCAGCCAGCAGTCGTTGCGCGGCGCCGTGCCCTGGGCGGCGGTGACGATCAGCCAGCGGCCGTCCCTGCTGACCGCCACGCCGTAGTAGTTGGTCTTGTCCAGCCCGGCGCCGTGGATCTCGGTGTCGGCGTCCGGGTCGTCGCCGAGGCGGTGCAGGTAGACCCGGCGGTGGTACTGCCGCTCGTCCTCCGGGACGGCGTCCGGAGGCAGCCGGCGGACGTAGTAGAAGGCGCTGCCGTCCGGAAGCCACGCCAGGGGGGAGTAGCGGGCCCGGTCGATGGGACCGTCCACGTCCTCGCCGGTCGCGACGTCGAGCACGCGGAGCACCGACTCCTCGGTGCCGCCGGCCGACAACTGGTAGCCGAGCATGGCGCCGTCGTGCGACGGCTTCCAGGAGTCGAGTGTCGTGGCGCCGGACGGGTCCAGCGCGACGGGGTCGATGAGGGTCCGCTCGCTGCCGTCGGGCTCGACGGCGTAGAGGACCGCGTGCTCCTGCTCGGCGGTGCGCCTGGTGAAGAACCCCCGGTCGCCGCGCCAGGCCGGTGTGCCCACGGCGCCGGCCTGGAGCAACTCGGTGAGCCGGGAGCGGAACCGTTCGCGCGCGGGCCAACCGTCCCGGTGCCGGGTGAAAAGCTCCCGCTGCGCGGCCGACCAGGCGACCGTCGCCGGGTGGCTCTCGTCCTCCAGGATGCGGTACGGGTCGGGCACCGCGGTGCCGTGGAGGTGGTCGACGTGGTCGCCGCGGGGGGCCGGGGGATAGTTCACGCCGTCCGACCCTACCGAGGCTGCCGGTGGCGCCCGTCGCGCGCTGCCTGGTGAGTGCTCCGGGGTACGCGGGATAGATTCGTGCCGTACGACCTCGTCGAGCAGCGGGAGCGAATGTGAGCCAGCAGCCCCAGATGCGGGTGTCGATGCCCGACGACAAGATCCCCGGCGTCTACGCCGACTTCGTCAGCGTCTGGCACACCAACGACGTGTTCACCTTCGACTTCGCGGCGCTGACGCGGCCGGTGAGCCGGACGTCGGGCGAGGACGGCTCGACGGTCGCGCAGGCGCAGGCGCAGGTCGTCGCCCGGGTGCGGGTGCCGCCCAGCCAGGTCTTCGAGATCATGAAGGCGCTGGAGCGCCAGCTCACGGCCTGGGAGCAGGAGACCGGCCGCCGGCCGAAACCGCCGAAGCCGCCGGAATCGTCGGCCGAGTAGGTCCCGGCAGTCGTAGGCTGCGACGGTCCCGGCTCAGGACCCCTCCCGGCCGGCCGCGACGCGGCGGAGGGTGCTGCGCTCCGCGACGCTCCACGAGGTCGACGTGAGCAGGTAGATCCCTGCGGCCAGCGGCGTGGCGGCGGCAACGAAGACCGTCGCGAACGGCAGCACCCGGGCAAGCGTGGCGCCGGGCGCATCCGTGATACGCGACAGCCGGCCGGCCGCGAGCGCGACGAGCGCGATGAGCCCGAGCAGGACGGCGAACACGACGACGTCGGCGCCGGCGGCCTCGAGCAGCCTGCTGCCGAGCGGCACGCCGGCGAGGTCGCTGGCCGTCACGATGTTCGGCTGCCCGCCGACCTCGGGAGTGAGGAACAGCCCGTACAGCACGAGGAAAACCGGCGCCTGGGCGAGCGTGGGCAGCACGCCGGCGAACGGCGAGACGCCTTCGCGGGCGTGCAGTTCCGCGAGCTCCCGGCGCAGCCGATCCGGGTTGTGGCGGTGCTTGCGCTGCAGCTCGCGGATCCGCGGCGTGATGCGGAGGCGGTGGCGCTCGGCGACGGCCTGCCGCCAGGCGAGCGGGAGCAGCATGACACGGACGGCCATGGTGAGCAGGACGATGGCGCCGGCGGCGCTCGCCGGCCCCAGCAGCGGGGTGAGGGCGGCGGCGAGGACGGTGACGACGGTGTGCAGGATGCCGATGGCGGCGGTGAGGGGTGGGAACGAGTACACGGGTCGGCCCTTTCTCGTCGGAAGATGGGATGCGACGAGACCCGGGCCGCGGCGTGGTGACGCCTTATGCGGCCCGGGGGAGGGCGCCCGGTGCTCGCGGCTGCGCCCGGCCGGGAGCGGCCGGATCGTGAAGCAGGAGGAAGGCGGTGCGCTCGGTGTGCTGGCGGGCGGCGGACGCCACGAGCCCGCCC
>JBMCTR010000178.1:0-4827 GCA_048622955.1 Actinomycetota bacterium | reverse complement strand
CCGCCGCGCCCGCTCGTAGGGCTGCCAGGTGGGCCGCGACGTACCGCTCGCCCGGGCTGGTGGCGGCCGCGGCTTCGGTCAGGCCGCGGCGGGCGCATTCGATCAGGTCCAGCACCGCGTGGCCGGTACGCCGCATCTCGGACAGCGGCCGCACGACCGACCACTGGGACCCCGTCGCGGCCGTCCGATGTGTCATGATCGACCTCCTGATGTGAAAGCTTGTTCGATCTCGCCGCTATCGTACACACGTTCGCCCCGGATGGGCAACCCCGGAATGCAGACGGCGACCGGCGATCGGCGGTAGGTTCGGCGAGGCACCACGCCGGCGGGGGCGGTACGACGCCCGGCGACCAGCCGCGGAGCCGAACGGTGTGTCAGGGACAGGAGGGGCCGTGGACGCGACCGCGTTGGCGATCTCGGGTGGTTGGGCAGTCGGCACCCGGACCTACGCGACACTCCTGGTGCTGGGCGTGCTCGGGCGCACAGGCCTCGCCGACGTCCCCGAGTTCCTCGAACGCGCGGAGGCGCTCATCGTCGTCGGCGTGCTCGCCGTGATCGAAGTGGTCGCAGACAAGATCCAGTTCGTGGACTCGCTCTGGGACACCGTCCACGTCGCGGTGCGCCCGATCGTCGCCGGAGTCATCGGGTGGTCCGCGGCCGCCGACGCGGCGTCGCTCGCGCAGGCCGTGACCGCGCTGGTGGCCGGCGGCACGGCGCTTCTCGCCCATGGCGGCAAGGCCGGAACCCGGCTCGCGGTCAACGCCTTCCCCGGCACGGTGCCCAACGCCACCATCAGCGTTGCCGAGGACGTCCTCGTGATCGGCGTCCTGCTGCTCGCCTCGCAGCACGCCTGGATGGGCGCCGTCGTGGCCGGTGCGCTGGTGGTCGCGTCACTCGCGCTGGGCGCCGCGCTCACCCCGCGCGTCCGGCGAGGCTGGCACGTGCTCCGGCAGCGCTACTTCGCGGCGGAGGACGCGCCTCCGTAGCCGCGACGGCGGGAGCGGCCAGCAGGGCGCTGAGCGCCGGAAGCAGTTCCGAGCAGCCGGCGTCGATCTTCAGCGTCGCGAGCCCGTCCGCACGGGTCGCCCCGCGGTTCACGATCACGATCGGCACCCCACGGGCGTGGGCGTGGCGCACGAACCGCAGGCCCGACAGCACGGCGAGCGAGGAGCCCGCCACGAGCAGCGCGTCGGCGGTGTCGACGAGCGCGAAGCACCGCGCCACGCGGTCGCGCGGCACCGCCTCGCCGAAGAACACCACGTCCGGCTTGAGGACACCGCCGCAGGACTCGCACGGCGCCACCCGGAAGCCGTCCACCGGCGCCAGTTCCGCGTCGCCGTCCGGGGCGGCGACATCCGCAGCCCGTTCCGCGAACCCTGGGTTGAGCTCCGCCAGCCGCCGGTGCACGCGTGCCCGTTCGGTGCGCCCTCCGCAGTCCAGGCACACCACATCGGCGAGCCTGCCGTGCAGTTCGATCACGTGGCGGCTGCCCGCCCTGGTGTGCAGGCCGTCCACATTCTGCGTGATCAGACCGCAGAGCGCGTCCCGGCGCTCGAGCTCCGCAACCGCGCGGTGACCCGGATTCGGCTGCGCGGCAGCGACGCGCCGCCAGCCGAGGTGGCTGCGCGCCCAGTACCGGGTCCTGGAGTCCGCGCTCGAACGGAACTCTGCGAACATCATGGGCTGGCGCCGCGGCGAGCCCGGGCCCCGGTAGTCCGGTATCCCGGAGTCGGTGCTGATCCCGGCGCCGGTCAGCGCCAGGGTGCGCCGTCCGGCGAGCAGTTCCGCGGCAGCGGCGGCGGGGTCCATGGTTCGAGGCTATGCGCCGAGACCGAGCGACCGGTAGATCTCCCGCGTCGCGGTCGACCGGTTGAGCGTGTAGAAGTGCAGCCCGGGTGCGTCCTCGTCGAGCAGCCGGCGGCACATCGCGGTCGCGTACTCCACGCCGACCGCGCGGACGGCGTCGGGATCGTCCTCCACCGCGTGCAGCCGCTCGGCGAGGGCCGGCGGGAAGACGGCACCGGACAACTGGGCGAACTTCTCGATCTGCCGCACGTTCGTCACCGGCATGACCCCGGGGATGATGGGGACGTCGCACCCGGCGGCGACGACCCGGTCACGCAGCCGCAGGTAGTCCTCGACGTGGAAGAACATCTGCGTGATCGCGAAGTCCGCGCCGGCGTGGCACTTGTGCACGAAGTAGCGCACGTCGGTGTCGATGTCGGGAGACCGCGGGTGCGTCTCCGGGAACGCGGCGACACCGACGCAGAACTCTCCGGAGGCGCGGACCAGGCTCACCAGCTCGTCGGCGAAGCCGAGCCCGTTCGGGTGCCGCACCCACTCTCCCTGCGGGTCGCCGGGCGGGTCGCCGCGCAGCGCCAGGATGTTGCGCACGCCCACGCGGGCGTACCGTCCGATCACCTGCCGGAGCTCGCCGACCGAGTGGTTCACCGCCGTCAGGTGGCCCACGGCCGTCAGCGCGGTCTCGGCGGTGATCCGCTCGGTGACCCGGATCGTCGCGTCCCGGGTCGAACCTCCGGCGCCGTAGGTTACCGACACGAACGTCGGGCGCAGCGGCTCCAGCTCGCGGACGGCGCGCCAGAGCAACTGCTCGCCCTGCTCGGTCTTGGGCGGGAAGAACTCGAACGAGTACGACCGGCGGCCGGACGCGAGCAGCTCCCCGACCGTCGTCGCACCACCGGGCATCGTGGTCGGCGATCCGAGAGTCACGCTGCCAGCCTAGCGATCGGTCCACTTCCTGGGATCACTGTCTCGCGACGTGGCCACGGCCGGGCGTTGCGCGGCCCGGAGATCGCAGCTCCGCCCGGTGCAGGCGCCACGGGACTAGGCTCGGACGTTGTGAGCACCCGGCCCGAAGACCCGGTCAGTGACCTGCGTCCCCGGGTCCAGAGCGTGCTCGACCGGTTTCTCGCCGACCAGCGGAGCCTGCTCGGCAGCGTGCACCGCGACCTCGACCCGCTCGTCGACGTCGCCCGCGACATGCTGCGCGGCGGCAAGCGACTGCGCCCGGCGTTCTGCTACTGGGGCTGGCGGGGGGCCGGTGGCGACGACTCGGACCCGATCGTCGCGGCCGCTGCCGCCCTCGAGCTGTTCCAGGCCGCCGCGCTGGTGCACGACGACCTCATCGACCGCTCCGACACGCGGCGCGGCATGCCGTCCGCGCACCGCCGGTTCGCGGCGCTGCACGAGGAGCATCGCTGGTCGGGGGATCCCGATCGGTTCGGCACTGCGGCGGCCGTCCTGCTCGGCGATCTTCTTCTCGGCTGGAGCGACGAGCTGCTCAGCGGCTCCGGCCTGGACGCCGCCGCACTCCGGCGCTGCCGGCCGATCTTCGAGCTGATGCGCACCGAGGTCGGCGCCGGCCAGTACCTCGACGTGCTCACCCAGGCGGCGCACGATGCCCCGCCCGCCGAGCAGGCCGACCGGGCCCGGCGGGTGATCCGCTACAAGGCGGCCCGATACTCCGTCGAGCGTCCGCTGCTGCTCGGAGGCAGCGCCGCCGGTGCGGGCGAGCGGCTGCGGACGGCGTACTCGACCTACGGACTGGCGCTCGGCGAGGCGTTCCAGTTGCGCGACGACGTGCTCGGCGTGTTCGGCGACCCGGAGCGTACCGGCAAGCCGGCGGGCGACGACCTGCGCGAGGGCAAGCGCACCCTGCTTGTCGCCTTCGCGCTGGAACGGGCGACGCCGCCGACGGCGGACACCGTCGAGCGGCTGCTCGGAGATCCGAAGCTCGACGGCGCCGGGGTCGAAGCGCTGCGGGCCATCATCGTCGACACGGGTGCCCTCGCCAGGGTGGAGGACCTGGTTGCCGAGCTCGTCGAACGGGCGCGCCACGCGCTGCAGGACGCCGAGGTCACGGCGCCCGCGCGTACCGCCCTCGATGCGCTGGTGTCGGCCGCCACCACCCGGACCGCGTAACCCTGTGGGGTGGGGTTTGATCACGCTCAAACCCCACCCCACACCCACAGCACGGCGATGCGTCTGGGCGATCCGACCGCTCGGGCCTACACTGTGCGACCGTGGACCTCACGGTGTCGGACGCGCCGCTCGGCCGTCTCCTCGACGGGCGCTACCGCGTCGACGCGGCGCTGGCTCGCGGCGGCATGGCCACCGTGTACCGCGCTCTCGACACGCGGCTCGACCGCATCGTCGCACTCAAGGTCATGCACCCCGAGCTCACCGTCGACGACGAGTTCGTGGCCTCGTTCATCGGCGAGGCGCGGTCCGCGGCCCGGCTGTCCCACCCCAACGTGGTGGGCGTGTTCGACCAGGGCCAGGACGACGGCGTCGTCTTCCTGGCCATGGAATACGTCGAAGGATCGACGCTGCGCCACGTGCTGCGCGAACGCGGCCCGCTCACACCCGCGCAGGCCCTCGCCATGCTCGAGCCGGTGCTGTCCGCGCTCAGCGCCGCCCACGAGGCCGGGATCGTGCACCGCGACATCAAGCCCGAGAACGTCCTCGTGGGCGAGAACGGCCGGATCAAGGTCGCGGACTTCGGGCTGGCCAGGGCCCTGGCCGACTCCGGCACCGGCAACCGCGGCGTGCTGCTCGGCACCGTGAACTACATCTCTCCGGAGCAGGCCCAGGGCGCGCCGGCAACGCCGCGTTCCGACGTCTACTCGGCGGGCGTCATGCTCTACGAGTTGCTCACGGGCGTCCCGCCGCACGGTGGCGCGACCGACTCCGACGTGGTGCGCAGCCACATCGAACGCGATGTCCCTCCCCCGTCGGCCGTCGTCCCGGCCGTCGCCCCGGCCGTCGACGGCCTCGTCCAGCGCGCCACGGCCCGCGAGCCCGAGG
>JBMCTR010000177.1:0-4838 GCA_048622955.1 Actinomycetota bacterium | reverse complement strand
AAGCTGTACGTCCGCGACCGGCTGGCGCTGCTGTTCGACGAGGGGACGTTCGTCGAGGACGGCCAGCTGGCGAACGCCCAGGCCGGCGGCCTGCCTGCGGACGGCGTCGTCACCGGCCGCGGCCTGGTGGACGGCCGGGCGGCGCTCGTGGTGGCCAACGACCCGACGGTGAAGGCGGGCTCGTGGGGCGCCCGCACCGTCGAGAAGATCGTCCGTACCACCGAGATCGCGCTGCGCGACGAGTTGCCGCTGTTCTGGTTCGTCGACAGCGCGGGCGCGCGGATCACCGACCAGGTCGAGCTGTTCCCGGGCCGGCGCGGAGCGGGACGGATCTTCCACAACCAGGTCGCGCTGTCGGGAAAGGTCCCGCAGATCTGCTGCCTGTTCGGCCCGAGCGCGGCGGGCGGGGCGTACATCCCGTCGTTCTGCGACTTCGTGGTCATGGTCGAGGGCAACGCCTCGATGTATCTCGGCTCGCCGCGGATGGCCGAGATGGTCGTCGGCGAGCGGGTGACCCTCGAGGAGATGGGCGGCGCGCGGATGCACGCCGGCGTCTCCGGCTGTGGCGACAACCTGGCCGCCGATGACGCGGAGGCGATCGAGTCGGCGAAGGCGTACTTCTCGTACATCCCCGGGTCGTGGCGGTCCCTTCCGCCGTCGTACGCGGCGGCGCCGCCCGCCCGCTCGCTCACCCGGGACGCCGTCCCCGTCGACGACGCGGTCGGCTACGACATCCACGACGTCATCGAGGGACTGGTCGACGCCGACTCGTTCTTCGAGCTCAAGCCGCTGTTCGCACCCGAGTTGGTCATCGGGTTCGGGCTGCTCGAGGGCCAGGTGGTCGGCATCGTGGCCAACCAGCCGGCGGTCAAGGGCGGGGTGCTGTTCGTCGACTCGGCCGACAAGGCCGCCCGGTTCATCTGGCTGTGCGACGCGTTCAACATCCCGCTCGTCTACCTGGCGGACGTGCCCGGATTCATGATCGGCTCCGCGGTCGAGCGCGAGGGGATCATCCGGCACGGCGCCAAGATGATCACTGCGGTCTCGGAGGCGACCGTGCCGACGGTGTCCGTGATCGTGCGGAAGGCCTACGGCGCCGGGCTGTACGCGATGTGCGGGCCGGGGTTCGGGCCGGACGCCTGCATCGCGCTGCCCACGGCGAAGATCGCCGTGATGGGCCCGGAGGCCGCGGTCAACGCCGTGTACTTCAACAAGATCGCCGCCATCGAGGACGAGGCGGAGCGGGCGGCGTACGTGGCGAGCCTGCGCGAGGAGTACGAGGCCGACATCGACATCCTCCGGCTGGCCTCCGATCTGGTCATCGACGCGATCGCGGAGCCCGAGACGCTGCGGGACGAGATCGTCGCCCGGCTGGCCGCAGCGGCCACCAAGGACCGCGGCTTCTCCGAGCGCCGCCACGGCGTGCCACCGGTCTAACCCCGGGGCGCTTTCGGGGATGCCAATCCACAACGTCGTGCGTTGTGGATTGGCATCAGCGCCTGCCTGCGGGGAGTGCCCGTGCCGACCATCGAGTTCGCCAGCCGCCGCGGCCGCATCGTGCTGCTCGCCACGGTGCTCGCGTCCGGCGTCGCGTTCCTCGACGCCACCGTCGTCACGGTCGCCCTGCCGCGGATCGGCACCGACCTGGGCGCCGAACTCGAGGGGCTGCAGTGGGTGCTGGACGCGTACCTGCTGACCCTTGCCGCCCTCGTTCTGGTCGGGGGCGCGCTCGGCGACGTCCTCGGCCGCCGGCGGGTCTTCCTGGCCGGCGTCTGGGGGTTCGCCGTCGCGTCCGCGCTGTGCGCCGTGGCAGTCGACCCGGGAACCCTGATCGCCGCGCGCGCCCTGCAGGGCGTGTTCGCCGCCCTGCTCACGCCGACCAGCCTGGCGATCCTGAGCTCCAGCTTCACGCCGCAGGACCGCGGCCGCGCCATCGGCGCCTGGGCCGGCCTGTCCGGCGTGACGACTGCGGCCGGCCCGTTCGTCGGCGGCTGGCTGGTGGACGCCGCCTCCTGGCGGTGGATCTTCCTGCTCAACATCCCGCTGCTCGCGGGTGCCACGGTGGCGGCGCTGCGCGGCATCGCGGCCGAAGACGGCGTCCGGGTCGCCGGCCTGCGGGAGTTGCTCGCCCGGGTGGACCTCCCGGGAGCGGGCCTGAGCGTCCTCGGCCTGGGCCTGATCGTCGCCCCGCTGATCGAGGTGGCTCGGCTACCCGCGTGGACGGTCGCCGGGTCGGTCGCCGCCGGCGCCGCAGTGCTGGCCTGCTTCGTGGCCTACGAGCGCAGGCGGCGGCATCCCATGCTCCCGCCCGGTCTGTTCCGGATCCGGACGTTCTCGGTGGCCAACATGGTCACCGTGGTGGTGTACGCGGCCTTGACGGGGACGAACTTCCTGGTCGTGCTCGCGCTGCAGCGCGGCCTCGGCTACTCCGCGCTGGCCGCGGGCGCTGCCATGGCGCCCCTGACGGTCATCCTGCTGTTGTTCTCCCCGCGCGTGGGCGCACTGCTTCCCAAGCTGGGCGCGCGGCCACTGCTCACGACGGGCAGCGTCGTGATGGCGTCCGGGCTCTTGCTGCTGTCCGGCATCAACCAGGGCTCGTCGTACGTCGGAGGCGTCCTGCCGGGAGTGCTCGTCATGGCCGCCGGACTCGTGCTGGTCGTCACGCCGGTCACCACGACGGCGCTGACCGACGCGCCGTCCGAGCGGCAGGGTGTCGCGTCCGGCACCAACAACGCCGTCGCCCGGGTCGGCGGGCTGCTCGCGGTGGCCGTGCTACCGGCGGCCGGAGGCATCGCCGGCACCGCGGCGGTGGAGGCCGGTCCACTGCTCGCGGGCGTCTCCGCAGCGCTGCGGTTCGCCGCGGTGATCTGCGCCGCCGGAGGTGTGATCGCGTGGATCGGGTTGCGCCCGCAGGACTGCAAGCACGCGCCCGCCGAGACCGTGCCGACGGCCGCCCACCCCCGCCCTGCCGGGTGAGGGGCACGGCCTACCCGGCCTCCCGGACCGCCGCGGCCTACCCGGCCTCCCGGACCGCCGCGGCCAGCGCGTCCAGGCTGCGGGCGACGTCGTCCTCGTCGGTGGACCAGTTGCTCACCGAGATCCGCAGGATGTCCCGGCCGTGCCACCTCGAGCCGCTCATCCACACCGAGCCCTCGTCCATCAGCCGCCGCGCCACGTCGCGGGTCCGCTCGTCCGAACCGAACGTGAGGCACACCTGGGTGAATACGACGTCGTTGACGACCTCGACACCGTCGAGGAGGCGCGCGCCGTCGGCTAGGGCCCGCGCGTTGCCGCACAGCCGGTCGACGAGGCCGGCGACGCCGGAGCGCCCGAGCGAGCGCAGCACCGCCCACACGGGGACCGCGCGGGCGCGCCGGGAGGCCTCGGGCACCCGTTCGTACGGCTCGATGCGCGTGTCGTCGACGATCAGGTACTCGCCGTGGAAGCTCATCGCGCTGCGCATCGCCGCCGGGTCGCGCACGATCACGATGCCGCTGTCGTACGGCACGTTGAGCGTCTTGTGCGCATCGGTCCCCCACGAGTCGGCGTCCGCCATCCCGGTGGTCAGCCCCCGGTAGCCCGGGGACGCGGCCGCCCACAGGCCGAACGCGCCGTCGACGTGAACCCACGCGCCCGCCTCGCGCGCAGCCTGGATGGCCTCGGCGAACGGGTCGAACGCACCGGAGTGGACGTTGCCCGCCTGCAGGCACACGATCGCGGGCCCGTCGCCGCCGGACGCCAGCGCCTCGGCCAGCGCGTCCGGCCGGATGCGGCCCTCGCCGTCGGCCGGCACGGCGGTCGGCCGGCCGAGGCCGAGGTAGCGCAGCGCGAGATCGACGGTGTCGTGCCGCTCCTCGCCCACCAGAACCCGCACCGCCGGCGCGCCCGTGAGCCCGCGGGAGCCGACGTCCCAGCCGGCCCGGGCGAGCACCGCGTCGCGCGCCGCGGCAAGACCGGTGAAGTTGGACATCGTGGCTCCGGTCGTGAACCCGACGCCGGAACCGGACGGCAGCCCCAGCAGGTCGAGCAGCCACTCGGACGCGATGTCCTCGACGGCGACGTGCGCCGGGCCCAGCACGCGCAGCCCCGCGTTCTGGTCCCACGCGCTGACCAGCCAGTCGGCGGCCAGCGCGGCGGGGTGGACGCCGCCGACGACGAGGCCGAAGAACCTTCCGGACCCGCTCGCCACGAGGCCGGGCTCGCTGGCGGTGGCCAGCAGGTCGACCACCTCGGACGGGTCGGACGGATCGTCGGGCAGCACGTCGCCGAGCGCGTCCCTGACCTGCGTCACGCTCGCCTGCGCCGGGATCGGGCGCTCGCCGATCCCGTCCAGCCACGCGCGGGTGTGGGCGAGCGACGCCTCGAGCGCGGCATCGTAGGACTTCCGTTGTGCGGTCATGCAACTCCCAACACTCGTGGTCAGCCGGAATTCCAGAGCGTATGCCAGGCCACGCCCAACTCGGCGAGCAGCCCGCGCAGCAGCGGCAGCGACAGACCGATGACGTTGTGGTGGTCGCCCTCGACGCCGGCCACGAACGCTCCCCCGAAGCCGTCGAGGGTGAACCCTCCCGCGACCCGCAGCGGCTCGCCCGTGGCCACGTACGCCGCGATCTCCTCGTCTGTCACGTCCGCGAAGTGCACGGTCGTGGAGCCCACGGCCGTACGCTGCTCACCGGCCGTGCCCGGGCGGCAGTCGACCAGGCAGTGGCCGGTGTGCAGCACACCGGACCGCCCGCGCAACGCTTGCCACAGGTCGGTAGCCGCTTCCTCGTTGCCGGGCTTGCCGTAGGCGCGGCCGTCGACGTCCAGCAGGGAGTCGCACGCGAGCACGAGCGCGC